>CAZOMH010000526.1:0-3774 GCA_964580415.1 uncultured Nitrospirales bacterium | reverse complement strand
AGGCGCCGTGCTTTCCTCCCGCCTCTTTTTGCCCCGGATCTTGAATGGAACACAACGGCCTTTTGTCCTGTTTTCTGGACGGATTCTGTTCTTCCCATTTTTTGCGCTTGTCGGCATTGCGCTTCTCACATACTTGTTGATCGATACGTTTTCTTTTCTCGTTAGGCACGGTGAAGCGAATGTTGCCATCGGTTGACACAGCAAAAGGCACCGCATCCTTGTCGGCAACCTCTTCCCTGTACATCAGCCGGCACGTGACACCAGTATTCCGCAGGATGGTTGTGGCCATTCCGGCCCAATCGGTCTTGGGAAACGCCACGCCGTAACCGTTTGCCGTACGCGTCCATGCGCCGCCATCCCGCGAGGGCGTCACAGGCGCGAAAACGACGAGGTGAGACGCGTTGGTCGCGGAACCGACGAGCATCCAGGCCAGGGTCAGAGGCGAACTCGGATTGATTGGTTGCGCCTCATCCTGGCCATCGCGACGGATTGTCACCACGGCGTTGGCCTTTTCCAGGCGGTGCTTGACGCCTTTTTTATTCCCGAACTCTCGTTCGTCTTCCGGATTATCGTCAAGTTTTGCACCGTCGCACCCGTAAAAGGTGAACTTGTTCACATCCCAAGCGTCGCCCAATTCCAGCGTGAATGAGCGCACCTCCTTGTCGTGCGCATGAACGTTCATGACCATCAGCCCCGACGGCGGAGGCGCCACGGGATGAGGCGATGGCGGCGGGGAAACGCGCTCCGCCGGCGGGGGCGGCGGAACGGGCGGCGAAGCGGGTGACTTATCCTCCGGTGGCGCCTTTGCGGCAGGCACAGAAACGTCGACGGGAGGCACGACGGTCTCCACCAAGTCGGTATTCGAAGCCAGGTTGTCCGGGGAAGACGCGACGACAGGCGGTTTGCCGGTGTTGACGGCCGTGACGACAGGCGGCGGTTGCGGAGGCGGGGGTGTGTCGGGAACAGGCCGCCGTGGACTCCGCAGCAACCAGAGCGCTACGCAAAAAAGGGAACTCAGCACCGCCGTGGTCACGACCACGGCCAGAACCACCGGCAAACGACTGGGAGGCGCCTCGTCGGAACGCCCCGGCGGCAACCAGGGCGCGCGCGGCGCGCCGGCGCGCGTTGCCGGCTGGGGACGAGGCGTCAGGCGCAGGCCGCCGCGCGGCGCGGCGACTGCCGCCGGCCCAGCGGCGGTCTCCGTTGCGCCGGCCTTGGGCGCCGTCGGAGATTCGACCGCCCAGGTGGCCTGCGACGGCCGCTTGGGCCATGCCGGCATCCGGCCGGCGCGGGCGCATGAGGCCAGTTCGCCAACTTCAGTAACGGTCGGAAGAGGCTTGGTCAGGTCGATCAGCAGCGCGTCGCGCGAACGCCGAAAATCGCGCAGGGCGTCGGAATCCGGCAGGCAGCAGCGCCAGAGGCAGGTGGTGCCCTGCGGCAGGCTGGCAAAATAGGTGTTGAACGTCACCGTCCAGCGCAATTCCGGCGGCACGAACTGCAGCGCCTCGCGAAGAAGCGCCAGAACGTCGAACCCGGGTTCGAAGACCAAATAGGCCGTGCGCGGTGTGGCCTCGATCGCCGACTGTGCCAGGACGCCCGCCCAGCCGGCATCGCCGCGTGCCGCCCAGGCCGTTGCCGCAAAATTGTCGGAGGCGCCGCCGGGCAGGCGTTTCGCCCCCTTGATGAGGTGCGGTTCGCCGCGCCATTCGGCCAGAAAGAAACCCGGTTGCGACACGACCCAAGCCGGACCGGCCCCAGTCATTTCGGTGTGCCGCACGAAAACGTGGTGCGCGAGCTTGTTGGTGCGCCCCGAATAATCGACGGCGCAAGAACAGACGCGCGACAGCACGGAAAAGCGTTCGCCGCCCACAATGAACTGATAGTGGCTGAAGGCGGGGGGGTTGAGGGCGTAACGAGAGTCCTGCGGCGGATAGACGTTGCGGTAGCCGCTCAACGATTCCGCCAGTTCCACACAGTTCGCGGACATGCCTTCCGTGAAAGCCACCGTGCAGAATCCTCGCGTCCCGGCGCGCAACCCCTTTGGCACCGAGGTGTATACGAGTTCCAGCCCCATCGGCACACCCTCCGTCTAGGACTTTCCGGCAGGAAGGTCCGGCACGCGAAACCAGCACCCGGTCTTCGGACACTGCAGCGAGAACCCCGCATAGGAGACCGGAATGCGAATCCGTTCCGCGGTTCCGGGAACCACAAAATGGAACAAGCCGCCGCGCACCTCGTAATGCGACGGCACGGGGTGCGCGTCCGCCGGCGCGGCCAGCCCGGCCAGGTACCCCAGGCGATAGAGGGTGTACAGGAAGGGCACTTCCGCCCAGATCGGTTTCACGTGGCAGGGCTGCACGACCAGGGGTGCGTTTTCCTCGCGCTCGTGGCCGGGCATGACGGACGGACTGTGGCCGAGCGCGCTGACCGGCACGTAGAGCACATTCGCGAGCAGCGACTCCGCCGTGCTGACGATCTCCGGCATCAGAGACTCGAGCAGCGCCCGGATGTGAAAGGAGACCACGAAAAGCGCGGAAAGATTCAGCGCATGACTCTGGATTTCGTCGTTCCAAACCCAGGGAGACTGCGCCAGGCATTCCCGGATGTGCGGCGGGAGGAGATCGCCGAGCACGTCGGCCTTGGCCACGACGACGATGGCCGGCCGTTCATAGGCGCATTTGGACCCCATGCCGGCAAACACCCGGATGCGGTTGATGGCCTCGGTCAGCAGCGAGTCCTGCCGTTGCACGGTGTGCCGCCGCTGCATCTGCACGTCCGCGTTTGCGGGAAGCGCCCGGCGCACCCGTGGATCCTTGGTGGGATCGAGCAGGAAAAACAGGGCTTCCGCGCGCATCAGATGATGCGTGCTGGGATGGTTCTCACCCAGTTGGAAGTATTCGCCCGCGTTGTCGTACAACACCAGGCAGCGACTGATGAAATCGTTCCGCCGCGCGTGAAAAAGCGAATAATCGCGTGCGCGGAGCCGGAACATGCTCGGCATGGTCAGGGCGATCCGCCGGTTGTCGAGCGTCAGTTCGCGATAGTGGTCTCCCTGCAGTTCGGTCTTGCGAATGATCTGAAAAGCCGTCTCGTCCGCCTGCATAAACAGCTTGTCCTGGTATTCGTTGATCCAGCGGTTGGTGACGCCATCCACATCCGTGAACTCGATGTCGAACGACTGCGGCAGGGTCGTGCACAACCGGCGGCACATGCTGGCGAGAAAATAGGACTTGCCGCTGGCGGGCGCGCCCACGATCGACACAAACAGCGGATTCAGGTCCAGCGCAAGACGGGGAATGCGCAAATGACATCGCGGGCATGCGACTTCATAACAGAGGCTTCCGCTGGCGTCGATGGCATGGTCGTCCGGCGTCCGCCGCGTGGGCAGGAACCGCAAAAACTCCTCCGGGCCGAGGACGGAATCGCCGCGCATCTCGGGATTCTCGGAAATGTACAGTTTCTGATCGTGGTCGAAGCGATGCCAGCAGTGCGGGCAGGTCAGTTCTCCTGAATTGGATAGCGTGAAGGCGGGATGGGACGGAAGCGGCGATGCCAGGGGTGACAACTCCGGCAGAGGCTGCATCTCCGCCATGGCAACCGGCGCCGCGGACGGAGCGGATGGCGATTCGGGCGCGGCAGTCTCAAACAAACCCACGACTTTGCGCGCGGGGCAGCGTTCGGTCGATCCATCCCGCCAGACCTCATCCGTCGGCAGCAGCACGCCGTTGTCCGCAGCCCGGATCAGTTCGTCCGCGTCCATCGGCCCGTATTCGA
>CAZOMH010000525.1:0-3779 GCA_964580415.1 uncultured Nitrospirales bacterium | reverse complement strand
AGGGCCGGGGGGGAATTTTGAAGAAGTAGGGTTTGGCGTCCTGCAGCCCGGCGTCGTGCATATCGGGCGTCCTGGCCCGGCCGACCGAGGAAACGGTCATGCCGTCGGTGCCGACCACGACGGCATGCCCTACACCGGCAAGCGGCGCAGCAGAAGGGCCGTGATACGCGAATTTATGGCCATCTCGCCTATTCAGTGGTTTTCATGCGGCCGGGGGTAATGTTGTTGTCCGATTCCAGGCTGGCGCGGACACGGCAGTAGGAATCGTAGCGGCCCTGCCTGATGCGTCCTGCCGCCACGGCGGTCTTTACGGCGCAGTCCGGTTCGTGGGTATGGGTGCAGTTCCGGTATTTGCAGTCCATGCTTACTTCGGCCAGTTCGGGGAAGTAGTAGGCCGACTCGGCGGGGGTGACGCGCCACAGCCCCAGGGAACGAATACCGGGGGTGTCAATCACGCGCACGCCGCCGGCAAGCTCGTAAAGACGGCCTGCCGTGGTGGTATGGCGTCCGCGCAGGGTCTGGCCGCTCACCTCCCGGGTATGCACGCGCAGGGCGGGATCGAGGGCATTGAGCAGGGAGGATTTGCCGACACCGCTGTGACCGGCGAAAACGCTGAACCGTCCGCTGATCATCCGGCGGAGTTCATCGAGACCGCGCCCGGTTGCGCAACTGGTGACGCACACGCGCATGCCCAAGTCACGGTAGATTTGCAGTTCCTCCGGTTCCTCCGGGGCCAAGTCGGCCTTGTTGAGGCATAGAACCGGCTCGACACCGCCAATTTCCGCGGCTATGAGAAAACGGTCTACAAAACCAGGCCGGAAAGGCGGCTGGGCGGCGGCCGCGACAACCACTATCAGGTCGATATTGGCCGCTATGACCTGGCGGGCAATGCGGTCATGATCGCCCGCGGGGCGGCTGAGCGTGGTGCGGCGGCGCGCAACACCCCGGACAAAGGCATCGCCCTCTTCAAACTCCACCAATACGCGGTCGCCGGAAGCAAGCAGGGATTCTTCTCCCTCGTGGAGGCGCTCGTCAATGAGGCAAATCCGGTCGTTTTCCCCCGCATCCGCGCCCCGGTCCATCTGGACAAAGGCCCACTTCTTTGCGTGGGAGATAAGCGTTGCATTGGGGACAAAGTCGGTTGGCAGCGCGGCCGAGCCCGCGGCGACGGCGGTTTCGGACAGTTTGGACAGGGCACGGCGGTGTTTGACGAGATCGTGGGAGAAGGCCTGCTCGTGTTTCGTTTCCCAGTCGCGCTCGCGGACGGTGGTTCGTTTTTTCTTTTCGAGCTTCTTTCTTTTCATGGCGCCGCGTACCGGGCCTGAATCAAGACCGCCTCGCGGGTGACCACGTACGGCGTGGAGCCGCCGCCCGAATCCACATCCCGCCGAAAGCGGGCAAGGCCGTTCTCGTACTCGGCCGCGGACATGAGGTCAAAAGTGGACAGGAATTTGTTCTCGACGCGGGCCAGATAGGCGCGGTCAAGCGCTCTCGGCTCCTCGCGCTCCACGTCCCAGCGCACGCCGCGAAAGCCGGCCTTTTCGAGCGCCGCAACGAGTTCCTCCACAGGAAGGAAGCGAGACAGATCAATCCTGGCAAAACTTGGGAAATAGTGGTTAAGCGGGTGACCCTCGATGTAAGAACCGGGAACCGTGATGTGCGCCGTGACGCCGCCGGATCGCAGCACGCGCGCGCAGGCCCGGAACAGTTCGGCCGGACGGCCCGCATGCTGGAGGACATAGGTGGAATAGACGGCGTCGAAGGAGTCGCCGGCAAAGGGCAGGTGCGGGGCGGAGGCGCGCAGCCATTCCCCCCCCACTCCCTTGGCCCGTGCCCGGGCGGCCATGCCTGAGGAGGGCTCCATGGCCACCAGGGTTGCCCGCAGGGTGCGGGCGACGAAACCGGTGGTGTTTCCGGTGCCCGCACCGATCTCGAGGATGCGTCCCGCGCCGGTCAATACGCCGGCGAGGCGATCAAAACACAAACCGCCGCCGCTCGGCCTGTGGGCGTCGTAGCGGACGGCGATTTGGTCGTAGTTGACGGTCATGAAAAGGGCTCAGTCGCGTTCGAAGGAAACCCGTGTTCCGATATAGCCGGCCAGATCGTCCATCGGCACGCGAACCTGTTCCATGGAGTCGCGCTCGCGGACCGTAACGGTGCCATTTTCCTTGGTGTCGAAATCGACGCAAACGCAGTAAGGCGTGCCGATTTCGTCCTGACGGCGGTAACGGCGGCCGATTGCGCCGGCGTGATCATAATAGGTGATGAACTTCCGGCGCAGTTTCTTTTCCAGATTCTCGGCGATCTCGGCCAGCCCGTCCTTCTTCACGAGCGGCAGGATGGCCGCCTTGATCGGGGCAAGTTTTGGGGCGAGGCGCATGATAGTGCGGGTTTCGCCGTTGACCTCCTCCTCGTCGAAAGCGTCGCAGAGCACGGCAAGCGTGGTGCGGTCGGCACCCGCGGACGGCTCAATAACGGTCGGCATGTAACGCTCGTTCTTTTCTGCGTCGAAGAAGCTGAGGTCTTTGCCGGAATGCCTGCTGTGCTGGGTAAGATCATAGGTGCCGCGGTTGGCCAGGCCCTGGAGTTCGCCCCAGCCGAAGGGAAATTCATATTCGACATCCACGGTGCGCTTGGAATAGTGGGCCAGCGATTCCTTGGGGTGCTCGTACCAGCGCAGAGCCGATTCCCTGATGCCCAGACTGAGGTACCAGGCCCAGATGTCCTCCTGCCACTGCGCGAACCACTTTTCCTCTTCCTCTTCGCGGCAGAAGAACTCGATTTCCATCTGTTCAAACTCGCGGCTGCGGAAAATGAAGTTGCGCGGATTGACCTCATTGCGGAAGCTCTTGCCGATTTGCGCGATGCCGAAGGGAATCTTCACGCGGGTGGACGAGTAGATGTCCTTGAAATCGACGAATATCGACTGGCAGGTTTCGGGGCGCAGGAAAGTCTCGACGGCGGTGTCGTCGCTGACACCGAGACGGGTGCGGAGCATGCTGTTGAACGCCTTGGGCTCGGAAAGTGCGCCGCCGCAATCCGGACACACCTCGGTCTCAAGTTGGTCCTGACGGAAACGCTTCTTGCACTCCTTGCAGTCCACCAGGATATCGTGGAACTGCTCGACGTGGCCGCTGGCAACCCACACATCAGGATGGGTGATAATGCTGGCATCCAAGCCGACCATGTTGTCCCGTATCTGGACGAAGTTGTACCACCAGTCGTTCTTGAGGTTGCGCTTGAGCTCGACACCGAGGGGGCCGAAGTCCCAGCAGCCGTTGATGCCGCCGTAGATGCCGCTGGATTGAAAGATGAATCCCTTGCGTTTACAGAGGCTGACGAGTTTGTCCATGTCCATGGTTGGGCTCCTGTCTGCGCGGTCGCCGCGGGGCAGGCATGGCCTGGGAAACCCGAATCGCGCCATTTAAACCAAAATCGCCCCGCATGCCGGCGTGCACGGGGGCGCCAAGTGGATTAATTCTATGCGGGGAAAGCGTTGGAAGTCAAATGACGGCTTGGATTTGCGGGGATAGGTGCAGATGGAGGACGCGTGTTCCAAAGGGTTGTTCCGCCCTTTCAGGGCTCGTCTTTTGCCTGTGTGTTTACCCCGGGCGTTGCCCGGGGCTGTCATGTTTTGGCCCTTCGGGCCGCGGGACCGCTGAGATTCGAGGTTCTATGCGCGTGACAACACCCCCCGGCCGCTACGGGCCACCCCCCTCAAGGGCATAAGCGTTAACCTTATTTGACATTGCCGCATCGGCGGCCTATAGTAGGTGCAT
>CAZOMH010000524.1:0-3790 GCA_964580415.1 uncultured Nitrospirales bacterium | reverse complement strand
GCCCCGTTTTCCGATCCCGACCCCGCCGTGGTCGAGAAGGGGCTGAAGGGCATGGAAACAGCCCTGCGCACCGCGCATGCGATGGAGGCCGACGCCGTGCTTCTTGTGCCGGTTGTTGTCAACGCGAAGGCAACGACCGCCGAGGCGTTCGAGCGCTCGCATCAGCACATCCCGAAGCTGCTCCCGCTTGCGGAGGAACTCAGGGTGGTTATCGCGGTCGAGGAAGTGTGGAACGGTTTCCTGCTGGACAATCCGCGCGAATTCGCGCGATATGTCGATGAGTTCAAGAGTCCCTGGGTCGGCGCCTATTTTGATGTGGGCAATGTGCTCAAGTACGGACCGCCGGAAGAATGGATTCGAATCCTTGGCAAGCGCATCGTCAAGATACATCTGAAAGATTTCAAGAAACAGGGCGAGAAGTGGGTGAATCTTCGCGAGGGCGACGTGAACTGGCCCGAGGTCCGGAAGGCCCTCGCCGAAGTCGGCTATACGGGATTTGTCACCCCGGAACTGGACGGCGGCGACGAGAAATACCTGCGCGATCTGTCGCAGCGCATTGATCTGATTGAGGCGGGAAAATAGGCGGTTTTACCGCACGGGGACGGGCCGTTTTGGCCGTCCGCGCCGCCGCAATATTTGGCCGGTCTGCATCCTTCCGCTTCCCGGGGAGATGCAGGCCGTTTCTTTTTCGAACATCAACCGGTTGACTTCACCGCGGCCGGGATTCATGATGGTGGTTCCCGGACATTCATTTCTGCCGGCGAACGGGGGTATGCGCGCCCGCTGCCGCAGGGACGGAATTTAGAGGAGAGGCGGACGTGCGAAACAAATTCATGGTGGTGGTGTGCGTTGCGGTTGCGGTGACGGTGTCCGGCGCATGGCGCGCCGCGGCGGCCGGACTCCCGCCGGGACTGTCCGCGATCATTCCCTTGCCGCAGCAAACGGCCTTCCCCGATCCCGATGCTTCCGGATGGCTGAAACTTGACGCCATCCGGGGGATTGTTGCCTCACCAGACTGCCGCGATGCGGCCGGGGGGATTGACCGGTTCATTGAGCGGCTGCGCGAATTGCATGTGCCCGAAGCGGTCCTTCCCCCCGTCAACTTCAGCACGGAATCCTCCCCGGGGCCCGGTTTCATTCATCTGGGGTTGACGCCAAACGCGGAGATCGGGACCCGCGTTGCGGTACTGCCCGAGCCGCCCGCGGAAGGCTACCGGCTTGTGGTGGACAAGGATGCGGTGTACATGCTCGGGAGCGACCTGCCGGGGCTGTATCACGGTCTGATGACATTGCGGCAGCTTGTGGACGCACAGGGCCGGATTGCGCAGGCGGCGATTTCAGACTGGCCGGATTTTCCCCTGCGGGGCGCCTACATGGCCGGCAGCGCCGGTATTGAGGCGCGCATCCTGCAGTGTGCCGCGCTGAAACTCAATTTCATGCTCTTTGAATCGGGCGACTTCTTTTGTCTCGGGGACGCCAAGAAACGCGCCTGCTGGCAGGATGCGTTTGCGTTGTGCCGAAAGCACTTCATTGAGCCGGTTCCGGAACTCCAAAGCCTTGGTTGGGGCCAGTTTGTACTGGCCGCCCACCCGGAGGCGGCGGAGGGGATATACATGGACAAACAGCGGTTTGAAGTCAGGGACGGCGCGGTGCGGTCACCCGACCCGCCGGCGCCGCCCGCGGCTGTTGTGGTGAATGCGGGTTTTGACGATTCCGAAGGGGGAGTGCCCGCGGGCTGGGCCGCGGACCGCCAGTATGAGGGCGTTGCCGTTGACCGGGAGGGCGCCCATACGGGCGCGGGGTGCCTGCGCATCACGCGGACGGAAAACGGCACAACCCGTCTGTGGCAGAATGTGACGGTTCTGCCGCAGAACCGCTACGAGTTCAGTTGCTTTCTCAGGACGAAGGGTATTGCGCCGGGCACCGCTTACGGTGAAGTATACGGACTCAATCCCGACGGACAGCTCGGAGCGTGGCTGGGACATGCGGGCATGACTCACGGCGATCAGGACTGGCGGCGCATGGCGGCGGTGGTCGATTCCGGCAGTTACACACGGCTGCAGATTTACTTGCGGGTTCAGGACGCCGCGGGCACGGCGTGGTTCGACGATGTCGCAGTGGCGGGCGTTCAAGGGGCGAATCCCCTGTCCAACGTGCTGATAACGGCGTCGGCCCCGGTCATTGTCCAGGATGAAACAGGCGGCATCACTTATGAAGAGGGGAGGGATTACCGCCTCGTTCCCGCGCCCCTCTCGTATCCGTTTGGAACCGGCGCGCCCCTGCGGGTTGAGATCGTCGCGGACGGCCGGATTAAGGATGGATCGGCAGTTCTGCTGAGCTGCCACCGGGTGCCGCCGGACAGTGTCACCTGCTGTCCTTCCGAACCGCTGTACCAGGAGTTCATGCGGGAAACCATCCACAGCGTGGTCGGGAGCCTCAAACCGAAATACCTGCACATCGGTCATGATGAGCCCCGTGTGCTCAACCGTGACCGCCGCTGCACCGCCCGCGGACTGTCCAACAGCGCGTTGTTTGCCGACGACATCAAACGGATGCAGGCCTACGCCCGCGAGGCCGATCCCGCCATTCGCGTGATGATGTGGTCCGATGCGGTGAATCCGTACCACAACGGGCCAAGCCTGAACATGAACGACGCCGCGGTCCTGATCCCGAAGGACGTTGTCCAATGTCCCTGGTGGTACTCATGGCCCGACAGCGGAAACCGGATAGAGAATTCGACAAAGTTCTTCCTTGAGCTCGGCTTTGAAGTGACGGGTTCGCCGTGGTTTGACCACCGGAATGTGCAGCAGTGGGCCGATACGCTGCACCGCCACCGCGCGGGCGACACCCGTGTCCTGGGCCCGATCTACACGAGTTGGTCCGACACCACCGAGAATCCCTGGCAGGCGCTTCAAACCTCGGCGCAATACTCATGGAGCCCGGACAAGATTTCGCTGGACGAGTTCCTGAAACAGGCAAAATGAGACTGGATGCGCACGGGGCGCCCGCCGCATTACCTCTTTCCGGCCCGGTGGGCGTGAACGGCGCATGCACGGACATCGCGGGGAACGGGCAGTCCGTCCCGCTCATAAAAGGGATATGTCTCGGAAGGGTGTCCGTTGGGCGCGGCGGATTCGGGGGATTGCGGGATGCGCATGTTTCGCGGCGTCCATGCCGGGCCTCTTTCAGGGGCAGACGGAGCCCGGGTCCCGGGGGCGCGGCGGCAATCCGCGATGCCGGACACCAGCCCGGTATACCGCACTTGGCACTCCCGGAGTTGTGCCGCCTCACAGAAACGGGCAAGTCCTCCGGCGAGCGCAAGGGTAATTCCGTCCCCGTATTCGGACAGGTCTATTACCCAGGTGCCTTCCGAATGGCTGTCCACTCCGGGCAGGAGGACTTCTTCCAGGAACGCGCGCTGTGCCTCGGTATCCATTTTGGGTATGCGCACGCAGAAACAGCCGGATGCACGGTCCAGGGGGCGGATGCCCGGCACGCTTGCGCGGGAACTCATATGCCCGCTTCCTGAAACTGCTGTTCACAGGATGCCGGGTGGCCCGGAGCGACCCGGTCCTGGCGCATATATCTGCCGCGCATCTCTTTCAGGAGCGCCATTTTGATGGTGTCCGCGTTGCCGGCCTCCTCGTTGTGCTGCCATGCCCACGACAGGGTCTCTTTCGCCAATGCGGACGCCCGTTGCGGGTTGTGGGTCAACGCGAGCGCCACGGCGTAGCACAGATCAGGGCGAGTGTCCTATTGGCGGCATGTGTCCGCGTATAGCCGATGTTCA
>CAZOMH010000523.1:0-3791 GCA_964580415.1 uncultured Nitrospirales bacterium | reverse complement strand
CGCGGATGAGGAAGGTCATGGGCACGCCGTCCCACTGCTCCGCGCCGCTGCCGCCCATTTCACCGATGCCAATCTGCTTGTCATTCATGCCGGTGACGCTGCCGAGCATGCCCGAATAGGCCACATTTACAAACGCATTGGCGTCCCTGGGCTCCTCAACGATGACCAGCGAGTACTTGTCCAGTCCCGCCTCGCGCATGTAGTCAAGCACACGCCCGTGCAGCAGCTCCCCGTCGGCCGTGGCTTTGCCCCACAGGGCGAACCCGCTGCAGTGGAACAGTTCGGGGAATATGGTGAAGTCCTCAACATCCTCGACGGACAGGCCGGTCGCGTCGGCCACGCCCTTGATTTCCTGTTTGAACTTTTCCGGAATGAATTTGGCGGTGCGGTCCCATGCCTGCCGCAGGCTGGCCGAGAAGTTGCCCTTCCACTCCACCGCCCCGACCACTTTGAGAATCATGGAGGCCGCCTCAATCTCCTCCTTCATCAGCGTGCCGTGCTGGAAACCCATGTCATAGTGGGGGCCCTTGAGGTGCAGCACACGGTCTTCCCCGATCTGTTCCAGATAGGCCGGCCCGAATTCCTTGAGCAGCCTGCGCGGCGCTTCCGGGGCGATAGTTGCGGGAACCATGTCCGGCACTTCGCTTGTGCCGGAAAGCCAATGGCCGGCCGGGGTGCCCGGTGCGGGCGCCTCTTCCTTCTTGGCTGCGGCCATCGCCTTGTCACTGGCGGCCGCCGTGGCCGATGTGTTGAAGGATGCAGTGTCTGCCGGGACCACAGGCGCCTGGCCAAAGGCAAAGGGTTGCAGTGCGGCGAGAAGCAGGATCAGGACAAGAGTGGAAAGGGTTCTCATTGAGGGTATCCTGGTTGGGCGCAAAAGATCACCATGTTAAAGACCTGCGGGACCCTTCTTCAGTTTCAGCAGTTGCCTTCGACGCCGGTTCATGCGTTACAATACGCGCAGAGGCGGCATGCGGGCCGCCCGGAGGCGCAGATTTATCCGCCCCGTGCCGTTCTACACCAGGGCCGGGCGACAATACGGGAATGGGATATGGCTGCAATTGTCACCAAAGCGCTGAGCAAGACATATAAGGTGGTGGGCAAGTCCGCCGTACGGTCCTTGCAGGGACTCGATCTTGAAGTCGCCGAAAACGAGGTTTTTGGCTTTGTGGGGCGCAACGGGGCGGGGAAAACGACCGCCATAAAGCTGCTGTGCGGGCTGATCCATGCCACTTCGGGCGCGGCGGCGCTTTTCGGGGAAGATATCCGTCTGCGCGAAGCGCGGCGGCTCGTCGGTTGCATGCCCGAGCAGCCCTATTTCTACGAGTACCTGACACCGCGTGAAACGCTGACCTTTTACGGGCGGCTTCGGGGACTGTCGGCCGCGCAGCGGCAGGCCCAGTGGGACCGGGTGGCCGGGCTGCTGGAACTGGAAGATATTGCCGACCGGCGGATTCGCGGTTTTTCCAAGGGAATGCGCCAGCGGGTCGGTTTTGCCGTGGCGATGGTGGGGGATCCGCCGCTGCTCATCCTGGACGAGCCCATGAGCGGCCTCGACCCCATCGGTCGCCGCATGATCCGGGAGACCATTCTGCGCCTGCGGGACGAGGGAAAGACGATATTCTTCAGTTCCCACGTGCTGAGCGACGTGGAGGAATTGTGTGACCGGGTGGGCATGCTGGTGGAGGGGCGGCTGGTTCATCACGGTCGTGTGGACGATTTGCCGGGCCGCCTTATGAAGGAAGTGGATGTGCTGGCGGAAGGGCTCGACGAGGCTGCGGCCGCGCTGCTGGCGGGGCGCTGTGCCGGACACCGCTGCATCGACCAGGCACACCGGTTCAGGGTGACCAGTCTTGAAGAGGCCAATACGCTGGCCGGGGACATTTTGGCGTCCGGCGGACGCATCCGTGAGTTGCAGCCGGTGCGCGAGTCACTGGAAGATTTCTTTGCCCGGGTGCAGGAGAAGGAGGCCGCGAAATGAGAATTATGGCGGTGGCGGGAAACACCTTCCGCGAGGCAGTCCGCGACAAAGTGCTTTATGTGCTGCTGTTCTTCGCGGTGGTGGTCATTCTCGGATCACGGGCGCTGGGCTGGATCAGTGTGGGGCAGGACCTGAAGATCGTGAAGGACTTCTGCCTCGCATCCATGTCGGTGTTCGGGGCGCTGATCTCCATCTTTGTCGGCACCAGCCTGCTGTACAAGGAAATCGACAAAAAGACGCTCTACACCATCATCGCCCAGCCGATGCACCGGTACGAGTTTGTGCTGGGCAAGTATCTTGGACTGGTCGCGCTGCTTGCCCTGGCGCTGGGCGCCATGACAGCGCTGTCGGCCGCCTATGTGCTGGTTCTGGGCGGGAAACTGGGCATGGTGTTCTTCCAGGCGGCATTGCTCAACTTCTGGAAGCTGCTGCTGGTCACGGCACTGGCCGTGCTGTTGTCGGCGCTCACTTCGCCCATTCTCGGCGCGATCATCGTGTTCTGCGCGTACGTGCTGGGCCATGCGACGGGTGTCTTTCTGGACCTGCCGCCTCAGTTTGACGGCTCGTTTACGAAGCATTTCTTCGAGGTCATCTACTATTGCGTGCCCAATCTGGACAATTTCAACCTGCACTCGGAGGCGGCCAACGACATCCCCGTGTCTCTTGCCTATATGGTGTGGGCGCTGGTTTACGGCACGGTCTATTCCGCCATGCTGCTCATTTTCGCCTGCCTGGCCTTTGAGGGCAAGGACCTATGAATCCCGGCAAAGTGGATCGCGTGCCCCCGCCGGACCTTCCCCAAGACTGCAGGCAGTCGGCCGGGGACGACCGTCCTGCGTTGACAGGGGGCACTCCACCTTCGCGCCGCCGCAGGTTGTTGTTGTGCCTTGTCTGTGCCGCGCTGTGTTTTGCCGCAGTCGTGGGTTCCCAGATTGGCGCCGACCGTGTCCGCAACGCGAAGCGCGGCGACGCGGTGCTCTATTTGCCCAATGAAAAACTCCTTCGGCACGCCACTGTCGGGCTGGACACAATCATTGCCGATGTTCTGTGGCTGCACTGCATCCAGTATGTCGCCATAGAGAACCGCCAAATGCGCAACTTTACCTGGCTCGAAACCATGGTCACCACCGCAACGCGCCTCGATCCACACTTCACGGATGTGTACCGCTATGGTTCCATGTTCCTGTCCGCGCTGAAGGCGGATGCCGATGCCGGCACCCGTCTGTTGCGGACGGGCATACGGCAGAACCCGCGGGCTTGGGAACTGTCTTATGAACTGGGTATGACCTACCTTATGAACCGGAGCGAGGAGCCCGATGCGCGGCGCTACGCCGCCTACTATCTGGGCATGAGCGCGGCCACCGGCCGTTCGCCCGAGTTTGTGGCCATCACTGCGGCCAAACTCCAGGGCGACTACAATCTGGACTCGGTCGAACGGGACATGTGGACGCAGATGCTGGAAAGCCCCGACAAGATCATGCGCGATCTTGCCGATCAGAAGCTCAAGGAGATGCAGATTCACGAGGTTGTCACCGTGCTCAACCAAGCCGCCGGCATATACCACGAAAAGACCGGCCGCTGGCCCGGGACAGTGGAAGATTTGCAGCGGGAGAAAATCGTCGGCAGCCCTCCGCCGGATTTGCTGGGCGGACATTATTTGTTTGGGCCGGACGGAAAAGCCCTGAGCAGCACGCTGCTCGACAAGGAAAAGAGCATCGCCGCGGGGACGCTTGAGCAGGCCATCCGCAGTTACCGGGACAGCAAGGGCCGGCCGCCGGAATCGCTTGAAGCCTTGGTTCGGGAGGGTTCG
>CAZOMH010000522.1:0-3802 GCA_964580415.1 uncultured Nitrospirales bacterium | reverse complement strand
CGTCACCTTCGCGGAAAAGTCCCGAATGATGAAACTGATCGTCTTTCCGAAGTACCCGTCCGACGGGTTTCCAATCAGCCCGGCACGGGCGTATGCGGTTGCTTCACAGGCCATGTCTGTTTCCTTGTGCGGAATGGTAAAGATTCAGCATATGTCCCCGGCACGTGACCGGTCAAATGTGAGGGAGCTATACAACGGTTCTCTTCCGGCGGCCGGTCGGGCCGGGAATTCCCGCCAAATCAATGGCGCGCGCTCAAGATTTGTATTGGCCAGATGCGCCATGCGCGGCAATTCCCGGCTTTCTACCCAAACACTCGCCGAAAATGCCTTTCAAACTTATCCATAACCCCATTCATAGCCGGTGCGGTTCCCAGCAATGCCCGCAGTGAGGTGACCGGCTTGTCCGTAATCCCGCAGGGAATAATGCAGCCCCAATGCCGCATGTCCGGGTCCACATTGAGCGCCAAACCGTGAAAAGTGACCCATTGGTGGACGCCCACGCCTACGGCAGCCACTTTGGCGCCGTCCACCCATACCCCCGTAAACCCTTCCAGGCGCTCGCCCACAAGCCCATAGTCGCCGATCAGGTCGATAACCACCTGTTCCAGCGACCGCAGATACCAGCCGACAGAGGGCTTCCAGTGGTTCAAATCCAAAATGGGATAGGCCACCATCTGTCCGGGGCCGTGATAGGTTACATCGCCGCCGCGGTCCACGGGCACCACGGCGATTCCCAATGCGGCCAGGTGATCCGACGAACCGGTCACATGGGCGGGGTCGGCCTTGCGGCCAAGGGTGATCACCGGAGCGTGTTCAAGCAGCAGCACCGTGTCCGGCGCCTGGCCGGACGCCACCGCCTCACGCAGAGCCAACTGGCGCGCATGCATGGCCCGGTACTCCGAAAGACCGGGAAACCTTTGAAAAACGGGGGAGGCGTTCATGGGGTTGTTGCGCGGAAACCGCCGGGACGGCGTCTATTGCGGGACTCCGGAAAAGGCAAGATAGAGCAGGCCTTTCATAAGCAACTGCATGGGAAATTGCAGAATGTTCGTGTTGAAGACAATAAGCATCAGGAAAAGCATGCTGTAAGGGCCGAATTTTTCCACGCTCTCCCGCGCGGACGGGGGCAGGAAATAGTCCAAAACATGGAATCCGTCCAGCGGCGGGATGGGAAGAAGATTGAACACGAGAAGCATGACATTCACGCCGGCCAGCGTGATGAAGATGTTCAGAAGCAGCTTGAGCACTTCGGGAGCGGCGATATTGCCGGCGAGCATCGCAACAACGCGCAGCACCACGGCGGCGAAAACGGCCGTAACGAGATTGGCTGCGGGACCCGCCAAAGCTATCAGGACAGGGTCGCGGCGGCGGTTTTTGAGGTTGCGCGGATTAAAAGGAACCGGTTTGGCCCACCCGATAAAGAAAGGAAACCGGAAAATCATCGCGAACAACGGCAGGATAACCGTTCCCAAAGGATCGGCGTGCCGGACGGGGTTGAGGCTTACCCGGCCCAGCAGCCGCCCGGTCGGGTCACCGCAACGGTCCGCCATGGCCGCGTGCGACGCCTCATGCACGCACAGCGAAAACAGCAGGCACATATAGTTGATGACGATATCAGCCGGGGAAATGTTGTCCAAAAGAACGTCCTTTCTGGGAACACTGCAATTCTACCGGAGCAATACGAAACCAGTCAAAACAGTTGGACTCCGGGCGCGGCCCCCGGTTTCGTTGGGCGGCGCTGAAAGGACGGCAAACCCGCCCGCGTCCCGAGTTGTATCCCCACCGCCGGGCCTTGATATACTGGGGAGGGGAGGAGGGTTGACCAGTAAGGAAAAACCGTTCATGCAGGCCGAAGACCGCGTTATTCACTTTTGTGTGGAACTGATTCATCAGCCTTCGCCCGTCAACCGGGCCGCGCTGCAGAAACTTTACTTTGAACTTTCCCAGACCCGCGCCAACTATGACAGCATTGAGGTAAACGAGGGCGGGCAGGCGCGTTTCTATTCAAACCGGGGAAAGGCCCAGTCCATTCTGCTGTTTCTTCCGGACCGCGCCCTGGTTATTGAAGAATGGGCGGATATTCCGCTCAGCGACTTTGAGGAAAAGGTCCGCGTAATCATGCCAAGGCTCGGAGAGGCACGGCAGATAGACCGTTTCATGGTCCACGCCGCCACCGTCCGTTCCACCTTTGCGCTCACCCATTACACCGATTCGCGGGTATTCCTGCTTGATGCGGCCTGCGGCCTGGCCGGCAAGATTACGCCGCATTTTCAACGTCCCGTGGCCACGGGCGGCCTGCGCTTCGTGCTTCCCGAAACCCCCGACCATAACGGTGCCTTGCAGGTGAACATCGAATCGTTCCGGCACAGCAACGACGAAATGTTTGTCGAACTCAAGGGGGTTTACGCCCGTCAGCCGGTGCTTGTCGGGGACGGGGAGGAGGTTGTCCGCAATCTGCGCGAGGTGCGCCGTTTTGTTAGCGAGCGCGTCTATCCATTCCTCCAGCAGTTTGACCAGCCCGGAGGAGAGGGCGCATGAACCGGCCGGCCATACGCATATGGCCGTCCCTGCCCAAGTCGGTGATACGTCCCGAAATATACGGACACTGCACGGAACATGTGGGACGGTGCATTCATGAGGGCATCTGGGTCGGCGAAGGCGCGCGTCTTCCAAACGAAAACGGTCTGCGCCTCGATGTGCTTGCCGCATTGAAGCATCTGCGCGCCCCGGTGGTGCGCTGGCCCGGTGGTCGTTTTGCCGACGATTATCACTGGCGGGACGGTGTTGGCCCCCGCGGCGAGCGGCCCGCCACGGCGAACATTTGGTGGCGTCAGGGTGAACCGAACGAGTTTGGCACGCCCGAGTATATGCGCTTCTGCCGGGCATTGGGATGCCAGCCTTGTCTGTGTGCGAACGTGGGTTCCGGAAATCCGCGGGAGGCGCGGGATTGGGTCGAATACTGCAACTTCGGCGGGGAGTCCTCGTTGTCCGCGCTGCGGGGACGCGACGGCAGTCCCGAACCCCACGGCGTGAAATACTGGGGGATTGGCAACGAGAATTGGGGGGCCGGAGGGCGCATGAACGGCGCAGACTACGCCGGGGAGTTTGCCCGCTACGGCAACTTGATGAAAGCGGTCGATCCGTCCATTGAACTCGTGGCCTCCGGCGCAAGTGGCGGCGACCACCGGGATGCAGTCCTGAACTCGTGGAATCATGACTTCTGTGCGGCAATGAAGCACCCCGACCTTATTGACCACCTGTCGTTGCACCGCTCCTTTTCACGCGGTTCCGGCAAGGCCTTTTCCGACGGGGACTTCCGTAATCTCTTTGCCGATGTGTCCGCCATGGAGCGCGACTTGAAATTGGCCGAGGCGCTGCTGACGTACTCTTATCCCGACAAATTTGTCGGGATAATGATTGACGAATGGGGCATGCGGCATCCGGAAGCGCACATTGACAACGGACTGGAGCAGGACCACACCCTGCGGGATGCCCTCCTGGCGGCCAGTGTTCTGAACCTGTTCAACCGCTGGTCCCACCGGATCACCATGGCCAACATCGCCCAGACCGTGAATGTGCTGCAATCTCTGGCCGTGACCCAGGGGGACCGCATGTTCCTCACCCCGACCTATTATGTTTTCGAAATGATGCGCACGCACAAAGGCGGCCGAACGCTGGTGCATGAGACGGACAGCCCCTGTTATTCTGTCCGGCATGGAGAGCGTTCCGCGGGCACACCCTCCGTTGAAGACAGGGAGGACAGAAGTCTTAGATCCCCCCTTGAGGGGGGTGCTGCGAAGCA
>CAZOMH010000521.1:0-3803 GCA_964580415.1 uncultured Nitrospirales bacterium | reverse complement strand
AGCACGCGCTTGGCGCGGACGATGTCAATGCGGTCCCGCGTGCGCTTCGACCATGGCATGTCGCACAGCCATTCCAGATAGCCGCGGACCACGGCCCCTTCGGGGCTCATGTAGGGAAGACGCTCGTACCGGGAAACCTCCCGCTGGGCGCGTTCCTCGATCTCCTTGGGCATCTTGGCCTTTTCAATCAACTCCCGCAGTTCGGTGTACTCGTTCTTTTCGTCGTCGCGCTGGCCCAGTTCCTGCTGGATGGCCTTCATCTGTTCCTGGAGATAGTGGGCGCGCTGGCCCCGTTCCATTTGTTCGCGGACGTGGTTGCGGACCCTTTGCTCTATCTGGGCAAGCTCGACTTCGCGTTCGAGCAGTGCCGCCATCCTGTCCAGCCGCTTGCGGACGTCGAGAATCTCCAACAAATCCTGCCGCTCCTCGACGCTCACAAAAAGAAAGGCGCACACGGTGTCGGCAAACAGTCCGGGCTCCTGCATGCCCTGGATGGCCAGGTAGATTTCGGGGGCGATGCGCTGCGTCAGCCGAACGTAGTCTTCGAACTGGTGGAGCACGGCGCGCACCCGGCCCTCCACCTCGGCGCCCGCGGGGTCGGGTGACTCGATTTTTTCGACGACGGCGCGCCACGGGGTGCCGCCCAGTTCAAAGTCCCGGATACGGCCGCGGCCAAGCCCCTCGACGACAATCTTCATGCTTCCGTCGGGCATGCGCAAAGCATTGATAATCTTGGCGGCCGTGCCAATCCGGTAGAGCCCTTCCTCCCCCGGCTCTTCTTCGTCCGCATGGTGCTGGGTGCACAAGAACAGGGGAAGTCCTGATTTTACGCTGTCATCGACGGCGGCCAGCGACGCATGGCGGCCCACAAAAAGGGGCACAACCATGCGCGGGAACACGACCGCATCCTTCAGGGGAAGAAGCGGAAGTGTGACGATGTCGGCATGGTCGGTCTTGATTTTCTTTGGGGACATGGGAATTCTCCGTGATGCTTGCTGTGCCGTCCGGAGGTCACCGGCGCGGGGTAAGGCGGACTGCCTTCACGGCGTATTATAAAGGATTTCCGGGTGCCGGAGAAATTATTGGCGGGAAACTTGCGTTTGAACCGGAGAACCGCTAGATTTACCGGCGGAGTGATTGCGCGCTATTACGGCAAGAAGGTGGATACGTTGAAAAGCGGAGGTTCAGAAACGGGCGGCGGGACGGACGGACGGGGCACCCAGGATGGCGGGGGGCTGCCGGGTTCCCCGTTCAAGTGGTACATCGCGCTGTCGGTGGGCGTGTCGGTATTGGTTCATTTGGCCGGACGCATCGCATACCGGCATGGCTATCTGGAACCGCAGATGGTGGATGCATGCACGCTCGGCGCCGCCATGGTAATGCTTCTTTCCGCCGCGCTCGTCATGCACCATGTTTATCACCTTGCCCTGATCACCTATGCAACCATCGGCGGCGTCGTTTGCATTCTTGCCGGACAGTCTCTGAATGTGCTCTTCCACACTTCGGCATGGGGCCTTCAGGGTTCGGGCGACCCGGCCGCCGCGCCTTACGCGGCGTTCAAGGAGGCCTGTTTCGTTACGGGTATTGCCCTGCTGTTCAGTGTGTACCTGATGTCGCTCTTCGAATCGAACCGCGCGCGCAGATCTCTTGCCGGCGCCTATGCGGATGTTGAACGCAAGGTGGAAGAGCGGACGGCGAGTCTTGTGGAAGCCAATCTCAGGCTGGAGCAGGAAATTGGCGTGCGGCGGGAGGCGGAAAACGCCTTTCGCCTGAGCGAGGAGAAGTTCCGCGCGCTGGTGGAAAATTCGGCCGACCTCATCCTGCGGCTGGACAGGGAGCTGCACATTCTTTATGCCAACCCCACCGTGCTGAAGCTGGCGGGACGGACACCGGACGACTTGATCGGACGGCCGGTCTCCGTGGTTTTGGGGTCCGGCCCCGGCACGGAAACATGGTACACCGCGGCAAGGGAGGCGGTGGCCCTGGGAAAACGCGCGCGCGTGGAAACGAAACTGGGCGACGACGGAGCCCCGCAACTGCTGGACTGGAGTCTTGCGCCCGAGGACGATGCGGAAGGCCGGGTGGCATCGGTGCTCACCGTCGCGCGCGATCTGACGGAACTCCTGCGGAAAGAGGCGGAGCGCCGAAGGCTGGAAGAGCAGCTTGTGCAGTCGCACAAGCTTGAATCGGTCGGCCGGCTGGCCGGCGGCGTGGCGCACGATTTTAACAATCTGCTTCAGGTAATCTGCGGCTACCTCGAGCTGGCCATGTCGGAACTTGAGAGCGATCAGACCGCGCACGCGAGGCTGCGACAGGTGGACAAGGCGGCGCGGCGGGCTGTCCGCCTTGTGCGCCAGCTCCTTGCCTTCAGCCGCCAGGAAACCATGCGCTGCGAGCGCATCGATCTGACGCGGCTGATTCCCGACATGGCAAAGATGCTCCAGCGTGTCCTCGGGGAACAGTACCAAATCAGCATCGATTCTTCACCCGGTTTGCCGCCAATTCTTGCCGATGCGGGCCGCGTTGAACAGGTGATGATGAATCTGTGCGTGAACGCGCGCGATGCGATGCCGGCCGGCGGGGTCATTCGCATCGCAATGCGGACCGCGCATGTGCCGGAAGACGCCGCAACGGCCCATCCGGACCGGCGGCCCGGCGCGTATGTGGAGACCACCGTATCCGACAGCGGCGACGGCATGCCCCCGGAAGTGCTCTGCCGCATCTTTGAACCCTTTTTCACGACCAAGCCCACCGGCAAGGGCACGGGCCTGGGCTTGGCTGTCGTCTACGGCATCGTGCGGCAACACGGCGGTTTCCTGACGGTCCAGAGCACGCCGGGCGCGGGCAGTTCCTTTTCGATGTGCCTTCCCGTGGCACCCGACGGGACTGTAGAACCGGACGCATTGGAGCCGGTGTCTCCTGCGCCCGCAGGAAGTGGAGAGACCATTCTCCTGGCCGAGGACGATGAACAGGTGCGGGATTTGACCGTCAGTGTGCTGGAGAGAAATGGATATCGTGTCGTTGGGGCCACGAACGGAATGGAGGCGATCACCCTCGTTGAGGAACGCGGCGGCGGGATTGCTCTCTTTATCCTTGATGCGATTATGCCGCTGAAAACGGGTCGGGACGTGTACGACGCGATTATCAAACTGTACCCCGGGTCCAAAATATTGTTTGTTACCGGCCACAGTTTCGATACGCTGGCCAAGATCAACCTTCCTGAACAAGGATATGAACTACTGTATAAGCCCTTGTCTTACAATGCGTTGCTGACGAAGGTGCGTCAAATGCTGGACAGTAAACCCTGATTTAAATGCGAAAGCAACGAAAACCGCAGTGCGAAAACTTGTTTTTGCTCCGGAAGGTGGTTATAATTTAGTTGTTTCCGCACAAGAGTGCGCGACGCGGAGGAATGTTTGATGTCATTCTGGAACGTATTTTTTGGGCTGTTTTATTCGCTTTACTTGAGTTTTATGTACGGTTTGGGATTCGAGATTGGCTATTCGGACGCGATGGACGGGCACTGGCTGGTTCCGGCTCCCCAAGACTGAGATCGAGACAGGCAGAACTAATTTTCAATACCGCGGGGGCGGGGTGCAACTTTTTATGCGGGAATGGGATAGATAGTTAGAGTTGTTAGGTGATACGAGTGTTTTTAGAACGAGTACAATCCTGCCGTGGCATCGTGCGCTGCGGGGGTATTTTGCTAAACACCACAATCCAATGAAATGCGGAGGTTGAGATGAACGCGAAGAGTATGTTGAAAGTCATGACTGTCATGATGTCCCTGGTGCTTGTGCTGG
>CAZOMH010000520.1:0-3806 GCA_964580415.1 uncultured Nitrospirales bacterium | reverse complement strand
CTGAAAAACCGGTTCCGAAGACCCCCGCCGCCGGTGCTGTTGCCGTGCCGCCGGGCGCGGCTCCGCCGGCTGGTCCGCCGCCTGCGGCAGGCCAGGCCGCTCCCGCCGCGAAGGCGACGGTACCGGCAAAGCCCTCCGTTCCCGAGGGTCCGGCGTTGCCGCCTTCACCGGAACTGGGCACAAAGCCCCCCGCCTTGGGCGGGTCCGTGCCTCCCGAGGTCAGCGCCGCGCGCAGCGGCGAGCTGAACCCAAATACGTATTTCGCGGACTGGAAAGATGGTGTGCCCGTTGGGTGGTCTGTGTGGAATCCCGCCAAGGGCTGTTCGGTGAGACAGAAAGAAGAGGAACCGGGGAAGCCGCCGGTGGTTGAACTGGTGCCCAGCCCGGAGGGGACGGTCGACCTTACCCGTAATGTTCCGGTCAAGGAGGTCGGCGCACACGCCGGGGATTCCCTCCTCTTGGAGGTTGAGCTTCGCGCGGATGTCGGCGCGCCCATTGAACTTGTCTTCAAGATGCGGCCGGCCAATTCGGGAGTGGACCTGCGTTTGCCCTATACCGGGGAGGGGCTGTGGCGGACCCTGCGGGTTGCCGTGACCGTACCCGCGGTCGAGATTGAATCCTTGGATATGGCGGTCAGGCTGCGGGGCGTCAAGCCGGGCGCCAGCGTTGTCGTGCGCCGCGCAAGCCTGATGCTGATTCCCCCGGTCTAACCGGGATCACAGTGACAGTTTTGAGTGGCACAAATGCCGTATGGTAACCTTGGGCTGTATCTGTGCCGTTTGACGGGGCGAAACGCATCCCGGTGGGAGGGTGGCCGGAACATGTCGCGGTGGAGGGTGTTGCGGTTTCCAGAACGCCGGTTTGCCCTGTTTGGGGTTTCGCCGTCGGCATGGGTCCAAAAAACGGAGAGCTGATGGCGTGAATACGGAAGACATGCAGGCTGCGCATTTTGACAGACTTGCAGCAGCGTACGCGGCCCATTATAACGATCCCTGCAGCCAGCGTTTTCGCAAGCGGTTTGTCGCCGACCCCATGTTTGAAGGAACAGAGCCTTCCGGATGCTCGGCGGTTGAACTCATGTGCGGAAGCGGGCAAACCACGCCCTATCTTCTGTCCCGCGGCCTGACTGTTACCGGCTTGGACCTGTCGCCCGGACAGATTGCCATTTTTCGCGGGCAGTTCCCCCAGTGTGAAGCCGTCTGTGCCTCGGTGACGGATTCGCACCTGCCCTCCGCGTCTTTTGACTATGCCGTCGTGGTGGGCGGTTTGCACCATGTGCATCCGCATGTCCGCGAGGCGCTGGATGAAATCTGCCGCATTCTAAAACCGGGGGGGTATTTGTGTTTTGTGGAGCCGCACAAAGGCTCGCTTCCGGACCTGGCCCGGCAGGTGTGGTACAGGCACGACTCCATGTTTCAATCCAACGAGGCCGCGCTTGATCTGCCCGAACTGAAACGCGCGTTTCAGTCCCGGTTTGAATTCGAACTGGAGCGGTATTCCGGAAACTTGGCCTATCTCTTTGTGTACAACTCGCTGATTTTTCGCATTCCGCTGTGGATTAAACCCTACTATACCCCGTTGTTGATGGGGCTGGAACCGCTCCTCGCGAAATTCCAACCCCGTTGTCTTTCCTGTTACGTGGTCGGACGGTGGCGGAAGCGTTTTCCCGCATGCGAAGACACGGATTCCAAGCGCGGTAGTTCAACGCACTGAGGCTGTCCAATGGAAGAGCAGTTTGCACATGCCGCGCTGAAAGACGGCGTCGGCCGTTCCCGTGAAAGAATCCAAGCCGCCGCTGTTGCGGCGGTGTTTCTTGCCATACTCGCTCTTGGCTCCTGGACCCGTTTTCAGGGACTTTCGGAGAAGGGTATTTTTGCGCATGATTCCGCGGACGTGTGGAGACGAACCTGTGCCCGGATGGAAGGGGTTGAACCTCCCGGAATCCCCCGTTTTCAACCGCTTCCAGACTACCTGTATATGCTCGGAATGCATGTGCTGGGAAAGCATGACTATGCGCCGCTGGCGGTTAATGCCGCATTTGATGCGGCCAATCTGGCGCTGCTCTTCTTCCTGTCCCGCCGGATACTGCGCAATGCGTGGGCCGCGCTGGCCTGCATGGGGCTTTATGCCGTCATGTGGGGGGCGGTCTTGCTGTCACGGGAATTGATGACGCACCCCCCGGCCGTATTCTTCTCCATGCTGGCCTTCTGGATGTTTGTCCGGTACGCGGAAGAGGTCGATCGGGAGGAGGGCGGCCGCCCCCTTCGCTGGCTGGCGCTGTCGGGTTTTTTTGCCGGGCTGGCACTGGTCAGCCACCTCTCGGTTCAGTTCATATGCGTGGCCTACATTGTGCTGATTGCAATGAAGATGACCGCGCTTGGGGGGACGGCCCTGTGGAAAAGGGGCTGGTATTTTTTTGTGCATGCGGCTGTCTTTTCCCTGGCCGTTTTTTCGGTCACGGGGTTCTTCGCCTGCACGGAAATGGCGGCCCGGGGTTCGACGGCCTTTCTCACGGAAATGAGGGGATTGTCAAACATACGTTCATCGTCCGCGTGGCTTTTTGAACGGCACTATGCGCCCCGGGTTAATGCCACCAAAATACGGCCCACAATTACCTCCGGCACGCTGGATCACCTGACTTTGGGCACGGAGGCCATGGTAAACGGACAGCCGGCAATGGACAGGCTCACCACCGGCTGGTACGGCGACAATCCCTATGCGCTGGCCTTCTTTCTGAATATTCCCGTCATGATCATTTTGGCGGGCAGAAAACGCAAAGGCCTGTTTCCCGGATACGCCCTGTATGTTCTGACCCTCGGCTTTGTTTTTGGTCTGTATTTTTGCTACACCTGTTTTTACGTTCACCACTACAGGTACCTGCTGCCGGTGATGCCTTTCCTGATCATAAGCCTGTTTTTCTGGACTTTGCTGCTGGCGCGTGAATTTCTGCCGCGCCGTCTTGAGGTTCTGGCGGTGCTTCTTGTTGCCCTGGCGGGCTTTTGGGGCCAAAAGCTCACCCTGCCGGGGAATCCGGTGATTCTTGAACCCACGCCGTGCAGACAGATATCCAACGTCCTCGAAGGGAAAGAAACCGGGTCGGCGAGCCGGTTGCTCATGGCGCATCCCGCCTACCGGTTCGGCACCGGCGAACTGGGCTGGACACTGAGACTTGTCTACTTCCGCAACGGCGCCATTGTTCCCCTTCCTGCCGCCAAAGACTTTTCCGCTCCCGCGGAATTCTTCCATGATCACCATATTCGCTATGTGTTTACGGACCTTCACGGCGTGGAAGGACTGCCGGACAAGGAGGACCTTCGCGGCGATCCGGCCCTTTGCCGTCAAATCAAGGATATGTTTGCGAATGTCCATCCGCGAGAGATCGGAAAGGTGGAGGCGCGGGGGCTTGAGGGGATTGTTTACGAGGTCAACGCGGATGGACACTGATACGGGGATTCACACTTCCCGACAACATCCGGGACGACGGGCGGCAGACGTGTCCCGGGCGGAGCCGTGCCAATGAAAGCCCCGTCGAAAATACTCGTTATCATCCCGGCCTACAACGAGGCGGGCGTTGTGGGGAAAGTGGTGCGGGAAATTCGCGGGACGATGGCGGCATACTCCGCCGAAATCCTTGTCATTGACGACGGCAGCCGTGACGGCACCGCTGCCGAGGCGCGTTCGGCGGGCGCGCGGGTAATTTCCCAAATCCAGAACATGGGGTACGGCTATGCGCTCAGAACGGGATACCAAGTGGCGCATGAGGAGGGTGCGGAGACGCGCGCCGTGTTCTTCGTGCAGCCCGTCGA
>CAZOMH010000519.1:0-3807 GCA_964580415.1 uncultured Nitrospirales bacterium | reverse complement strand
CCTGGATCGAATGCTTCGGAGGGGTGAACGAATAGTGAACGAATTCCAGCCGGGTCAGACCGTTCGGCAGGGCAATCGGGAAAACTTCCTGGAAGACTTCCTGAAGACCCACCCGTTGACGCTCGTCCGGCGGAACATCCCACTGCAGAAAATCGTCATACGATTTCGTCTGCACTTCGATCAAATCGGGGAGGTCGAGCGTGTCGGGAATTTTGCCGAGGGTCGGACGCTCAAAACGGTGAGCAACAGCCATGCAGCGTCTCCTTAATCTCGAGTTCGGAGGTTAGTCGGGGCGATATGACTTTTCTTGCGATCCAATGTTTCGCGACTTCGCACAAAAGACAGATCTCCCCTACTCGGGGTGCGGCCTGATAGGGTAGCAAATTCACCCTCCAATGTCAAATTGTATCTGGTATCCGTTTCTGCGGCACCGAATTCCATGGCTTCCAGAGCAGCCTCACAAGGAAAACGGCCCCACTTCGTGCCGACCGAAAAGCGTTTTTCAGCTCGGATCAAACCTCATCCAAACTGCGATTTTCCCGCTTAATTGTCAATAAAATACCTCGCCCTGCGCGGGCAAACCAACACCGCACCACCGCTCAAGCCGTTCCCGCCAAAATCATAGACGCCGCCTGTCATGGCATAATTTATATTCTTCTCATTTCTCGTACGACGCCCATTCCTCGCCCTCTTCCCCAAAAACTGCCTACCCCCGAATCACCCCGCCACCCCCGTCTTCCCCGTCCAGCTCCTGCCATTGGCCCAAAATCGCATACAGAATCACCCCAAACGCCGTGGCCACATTCAGACTGTTCTTATATCCCTGCATGGGAATACGCACCACCGCATCGCACCGGTGCAACACCCGGTCATTAATCCCGTTAACCTCGTTGCCAAACACAACCACCACCGGCTTGGGCCATTCAAACTGATGATACGGAACGGCCCCCTCCCCCGTTTCTATGCCCACCAGCGCCATCCCCCGCGCCTTGATCAGGTCCACACAATCCCGGTTGCGCTCATGGTAAGTCCAGGGCACATACTCAAACGCGCCCAGCGCCGTCTTCTCCAGTTTCGGATGCGGTGGATGCGCCGTCATCCCGCACAGGTGAATATGCGCCACACCGCACGCATCCGCCGTGCGGAACATCGACCCCACGTTGTAGGCGCTGCGCAGATTGTCCAGCATGACATGCACCGGGTTGCGCGGCAACACCCGCCGCGCATCGGGCGGCAACCCGGCAAAATGCGGTTCCAATTCAGCCATAGCGTCTGCACCAGCCTCCAGCCTCAATCCACATCCTGCGCCCGCACACTGCCCCGGGCGGCCAATTGCCGCAGTGTAGCACAACACCCCCATTCCCATGCTTGCACCACCCAAGAGTCTGCCCCCGCCCGCCCCCACCAGCGATGCGCCCACCCCATCCCGCCATGTACAATCCTCCCATGATGCGCATTCTCCCCATACCCCAATCCGGTCCCGTCCGGGCCACCTTTCTCGCCCGCCCCAACCGCTTCATCGTGCATGCCGACCTGCCCGGCCGCGGCCCCGTGGAGGCCCACATGCCCAATCCCGGACGCCTGCGCGAACTACTTCTGCCGGACGCCACGCTGCTCCTCGCGCCCACGGCCGGCAAACAGCCCTTCGTCGTCGCCGGCGTGGAACGCGACGGCGACCCGGTCATGCTGCACACGCACTGGAACAACCTCGTCGCGCGGCGGCTGCTCGAAGCGCGCCTCGTGCCGGGACTGGAACAGGCCGATATCGTGCGCGCCGAGATACCCGTGGGACACAGCCGCTTCGACTTCCTCCTGCGCGATCCCAAGGGCGAAATCCTGCTGGAAGTGAAATCCTGCACCCTCTTCGGCAACGGCGTGGCCATGTTTCCCGATGCCGTCACCGAACGCGGCCGCCGCCATCTCGAGGAATTGGCGGTGCTGTCCCTCGGGGACCGCCGCTGCGCCGTGCTCTTCATCGTCCACACCCCCCGCGTGTCCTCCTTCCAGCCCGACTACCACACTGACCCCGAATTCGCACAAACCCTGCTCGCCGTCCGCCGCAGGGTGCAGATTATCGCCGCCTCCGTCCGTTGGAACCCCGACCTCACGCTCGACGACGCCTCCGTGCGCCCCCTGCCCGTCCCGTGGCCGCGCATTGCACGCGAAGCCAAAGACGGCGGTGCCTACCTGCTCCTCCTGCACCTGCCCGAATCCCGTGCCATCGACATCGGCGGCCTCGGGCCCGTCGATTTCGCCGCGGGACATTACATATACACCGGGTCGGCCATGCGCGGACTGGCCGCGCGCATGGCGCGCCACCTGCGCCTCCGAAAACGCCCCCACTGGCATATTGACTACCTGCGCGCCCATGCCGACCACGCCGAGGCACTGGCCATACGGTCCTCCAAACGGGAAGAATGCGACCTCGCCCGGGCGGTGGGCACACTGTTCCCGGCGGCAACACCGGGCTTTGGAAGCAGCGACTGCGACTGCCCCGCCCACCTCCACTTCAGCGGCACCCAAAGCCCCCTCGACCACCGCCCCTTCCACAACCTGATCGAACAATTCCGCATGCGCCCCTGACCGCAGGGGAACCGCACCTCTTCCCGCCTGCCCGCCCGCACTCTTGGCCCCGAAGGGGCAGCAAAAGAGCAGCCGCGCATGGGGCGAAGCGGAACCCATGGTCAACGGGGCGAACACACCCCGTCTCCGGAGGGGACGCACACCCCGCGCGTCACGGCGAGTAAACGTGTATCGCCACGACAAACCCCAGCACCGACAACGGCAGCAACAGCACCAGCGCCCGCAACCGTGTGAACGGCATGCAAAGCCAGTCCGTCAGATAGTCCGGCGTGTGCATCCCCGCACAAAACAGAAACCCCGCCACCGTGCCAATCGTCAAGTTAAGGCCAAACATTGCCAGGCACATGGGGGATCCGTCCTGCGAATGCGCAAACGCAAAAGGAAGACCCAGCAGGAATATTCCGTGCATGCCCCCCAGCACATATTGCGCGCGCCGCTCCACCGGCTTCGGTTTCCCCGTTTTGGACCCGCCCGCCCCTGGCTCCTGCGCCGGACGCGGCGCCTGGTCCGCATCAGGCACCTGAATCAGATACCCGCATTTCGGGCACATCAACGCCGTCCCCGCCGCATCATCTTTCGCATTCAAGACCGCCGAACAACCGCTGCACTGACACCTGATCATGACACACCCCGCTTGTTAAGACCCGGTTAACCCATAACCCTTTTATACTTCAGTCGGCGGGGAAAGTCAACCGGCGAAAATATCGGGGAAAACAACGGCCGCCCACGCGCCGCCCGCCCCCGAACAAACCAGCAATGCGCCTGCGCAACACCCGTCCTTCCCGGCGGCGGCCCAATATTGGACCAGGGCAGGTGTCCGGCGGTTGACCGGTGTCCGTACGTGAGCGCATATCAGGACGCGCAACGCAGGCTGTTTGGACTGCGGTGGCAGAGCGCAACGCCGGCACCGCGTTTGGCTGGCCAAAATGCCCGAAACGCGGGTGCGGCCGGCCATGCCCCGCCGTACCCGGAAAAAAGAACGCCGTCCAAACGGACGGCGTTTTCGGAAAGCCTCAACACGTGCGGCGCGAAACTCAGCGCTTCGCGTCCTTCGCCTCCACCGGCGCGGCAGGCGCAGCGCTGTCTGCCGCCTTCGCCGTGTCGGCCGGCTTCGCCGCGCCGGCATCGCCGGCGGCGACCTTCGCCTGCACCGCATCCACCAGCGCCGTCGCGGCGCTCTCGTCGGTCAGCCTGCGGTCATGCCAGTCCGGATACGTCAGCAGC
>CAZOMH010000518.1:0-3830 GCA_964580415.1 uncultured Nitrospirales bacterium | reverse complement strand
TGCCAGGTAGTATTGATGCAAAGCCACGCGCGAATCAAGCCGAATTGACAGTGGCCAAGCGGCCATGGACAATAACTCCCGGAGCGGCGGGCCGGGGTGGGATTGCACACAGGAGCAGGAATACGTGCGGAGACTGAGCAACAAAGAACCGGACCGGGAGCGGATGGCGAAGCTGCTGGCGAATATCCGGAAGGACAAGGCGGAGAAGGAAAACACGTACCGGGAACAGGCTATAAAGCTGTTTCCGCATGTGTGCGGGCGGTGCGGACGGTCGTTTGCCGGCAAGTTGCTGGCCGAACTGACGGTACACCACAAGGATGGGGACCACTTTAACAATCCCCGCGACGGGAGCAACTGGGAATTGCTCTGCGTGGCGTGCCATGAGAATGAGCACGGGACGCTGGAGCAGCGCCGCGATTATGAGGGTACCGAGGCGCACCGGGGAACGGAGAGCGCATTGGGGTTTGAGGCCTTTGGCGGATTAAAGGATTTACTGAAGGACAAGGAACCGGAACGGTAGCAGCCCCTCCCCCGCTCTCGCGGGGGAAGTTGCGAATGACAAAAACGGGACGCCGAACCGGGCAGGTTTGGCGTCCCGCGTCATTTCAGGGGTTTGGCGGTCAGCGCTTGCCCACCACGGTTAAACCGTTCTGAACGATCTCGCACTTGAGGGGCTTGATTCCGTTCTGGAGGGCCGGGGACGCTGTTCCGGAGAGCACAATCGTCATACCCGCGTCCTTGAATTTGGCGGGCAGGTCGGCGCGGATTGCCTCCGCGGTGAGGGCGGTCTTCTCGCCCCAGTAGAGGTAGTCGGCGGCCAGGGCCATGACCAGCGCGCCTTCGCGGGTTTCGGCCACAGGCAATGCGCCGGCGATGTAGAGCTCGCGCAAAGGCTGCCTGTTGGCATGGCAGAGGCGCAGAAGGACGGCGCTGTTTTGTATGAAGAAAGCCTGTTCCTCGGACACCGCGTCGGCGGCCCAGTTGATGTACAGCGCGATGTTCTTCACATCGCTCATGCCGTTGAGCGCGTCGGTGAGGATTGTCTGGCGCGTCGGTGAATACCAGGGGTTGCCCAGAAACGCATCGATCTGTTTCTTGGAGACACCGAGTGCCTTCAGTTTGCCGGAATTGATGGTGCGCAGGTTCTCCGGAGATTCGTTCTCGATCATCCGGCTCACTTCAACGGAGGTGTTGGTGAGATTGATGGCGGTGCCGATGCCCGCCGGAATGACGGCCGCTACGACGCCAACGGTCATGCCGCCGGCGAACTGTGCCCACGCAACGTCGTCGAGGATTTCCTGCAACTGCTCGTTGGAAGAGTAGGGGTCCACACCGACCTGGAACGCCAGGGCGCGTTTTGCCTTGCTGTAGCCGAGTATCTGTTTGGCCGTACTGTCCTCGTATTTGCTTTTCTTTGGGTCTTTTATGGCGCGGTAGGAGTTGGAGAAGAAACGGCCCACACCGACGGGAATGCCCGACAGGGTTTCGAGGGGCTGGGTCACCAGCGTTTTCATGTTCTTGGCCATGCCCTTGCCGGCGTTTTCAAGGCCGGTTTTATAGGCGTCAGTGCCCTGGATATTCTTGAGTATGCCGATGGCGCGGATTTCGCTGACCCGGTCCCGAAGCATGTCGTTGCCCGCCACCGTGTAGGGGCCGTAGATGCTGCCCAGCGAGAACTGGTTGAGACCGCTGCTTACGGTCACTGTCGTTGCAATGTCATACTCGTTGGTCTTGAGGGGAATTCCCGGCACCACGTCCCCGGCCTTGAGCACCGGGGCCGGCTCGAAGGGTGCCTGCGCGGTGGCTGCGGCCGCAGGGAGGAACAGGGACAAGGCAAGCACGGCGTGGGTCAGTCTGATCGTCATGAGCGAAACTCCTATGTTGGGTGTTGCCGCGGACAGGGCGCGACGGGTCATTTCTTCCAGATGCAACGGTAGTTGAATTTACGGTTGGGCGCGCTGTCCCCGGTGATGCACAGCGAGATGATATCGTTCACGTCCGAGGGGTTGTCTGCCCAATGGAAATCAAACGCCAGAGAGTCGCCGTTTAATCCCAGCAGGGAACGCGGCACAGCCAATTCGAGGCCCTTGCCCGAGGAACGGTAGTCCACCTGGGCGGCCTCGGTCCAGCCCGGATTGGGGCCGTCCTGCTGCCAGCGGCGGAGCGTGGTCTTCGTGTCGTCGGTGACCTTCATGTTGACGGCAAAGTCATATCCGTTCCACCCGGTGTCGTGGTTTTGATCGGCGTCGATGAACAGGAGCATCCAGTTCGGGTCGGTGTGCGGAGTCAGGGGGGCGCTTGTGGCGGCATAGAAATAGACATTGCTGTTGTCCACGGCGACTTTGGCGGTAACAATGTCATTTCGCCCGGAGTTGTCCGTGTAATGAAGTCCGCCATAGCCGGGATAGTCACGGTGGGCTGTGTCACCGGCGGTGTCGCGGTACTCCGGGGTGACCGCATTCCAGTCATCAAAGACGCCGTCGATTTTGACTGCGCCAATGCCGGAGATTTCGGGAATGGGCCGGACGCCCTTGTAGCGGCGGATGTTCTGTGCCATCTGCATGTAGTAATTGTCGGTATACCCACCCTTCATGGGCTGGATGGTGCGGTTGAATTCGGAATTGTACTGGTCGATGAAGCGGTAATTGACCTGCCGCCGCATGAAGTCGAAGGTCTTGCCCTCTTCTGGATGGTATTTTCCTGCACTCCACTCGTTCCAGTCGTTCAGATAGAGAAACTGCGGCTTGGCCTGGATCGCCTCGTCCCAACGCTGCTGAAAATAGATGCCGTAGCCTTCGGGATTCTTGACCGTCTTGCCGAGCCAGGGCACCCCGGTTTCCACGGGGAGATCAAATTCATTCAACCCGGGTTCGCCGTTGTCCACGGTCCAGGACTTTCCGATGAGGCTTACGGGATGCTGGGCGGGTGTGACGGCCGCCTCCTCACGCTGGCCCGCGTGAAGGGACACGCGCTCCTCGGGTGTCATTTTGGAGACCTGCTTGTCCCCCATGTCGAGCCCGAAGCTCCAACTGTCCTCCGTGCCGACGTAGCGCCTGCCGTCCCAATTGTAGTATCCCCACCACATGCCGCGGCGTGTAAAGTAATTCTTCACCTCCGGCGTGTAGTCCGAATAGAACTCCTCGGTGTACTTGGGGTCGCCGTAATGCGGGTTGGCGGTGTCTGTTTTGGCGGCCGCGTCATAGTGCGGGTTCGGGTGCTTGATGCCGCCGCCGTTTGAGTCCACGGTTGGTGTGGCGTTGTAGAGAAGCAGCGGCTTGCCGTCCCTGTAGAACCACAGGTCCTTGTACTTTTCGGCGGCATAGATTTTCTCATAAAGGTTCTGCACTACCGTAATGACAGGGCCGTTGAAGGCCCAGAAGCAGAACTGCGGGACCTTGTTCCCTTCGGCCTGCATCTTCTCCATGACGGAAAAGGTCGTTTCCCATTCATCCCAATAGAGGACTGCGTTGGTGACGTCCATGACCAGCACGTCAACGCCTGCGTCCGCGAGCATGGACATGTCCTTGCGGATGACGAACTCGTCACGGCTGAGGAAATAACCCAGTTCCGGCTCGCCCCAGTGGAAGGAACCCTCTTTCCAGAGCGGATTCTTGGCGTCCAGCCGGGCATTGGGGTCCGCCGCAAGAATCTTGGTCACATCGGCGCAATAGGGGCTGGTCATCTGGGCGAGTCCGTCACCGTGCCAGGTGATGTAAAAGATGCCCACGATGCGCCGCTGGTCCGTCTTCACGGGACCGACATCGGCAAAACTCGGCATGGTGCGCCCCAGCGCGTCCGTGGCAACCCACGTGTCGGAGTAGAGATCGCGG
>CAZOMH010000517.1:0-3838 GCA_964580415.1 uncultured Nitrospirales bacterium | reverse complement strand
CCTGACAACGAGGGGTATCTCTATTTCACTCCGTCACCGGCACTCGCAAACGCCCTTGCCGGCGAAGCGCGGGTGTTCTGCGCCGAGGTCAGCGAGGCCTACTTCCCCATACGCGGTTCCAAAGACCGGCGCATCCATATATCGGGGGTTCAGCACATTATCGAGGGCGACAACCCGCCGCCGCTCGGACTGCCCATCCCGCCCATTTCCGGCGATGATGAGAAGATAGCGGCCCATGTGCTCGGGGAGATACAGAACGGTTCCTGCCTGCAAATCGGCTATGGCGCGGTGCCGGAGGCGGTGGCGACCCTGATTGCGGCAACCGATCTGCGGGAACTGGGCATCCACACCGAATTCCTCAGTGACGGCATTATGCGCCTCCACCAGGCCGGAAAGGTCACGGGCAGCAGAAAGACCACAGACCCGGGCAAGATGGTTTCCAGCATCGCCTTCGGCTCGTCCGCATTGTACGACTTTATCCGCGACTGCCCGGAATTGCACATGACCACCTCGGCCTATTCCAACAATCCGGCGATTATCCGGCAGAATGAAAACTTTGTCAGTGTCAACGCATTCCTGGAGATCGACCTGACGGGTCAGGTGTGCTCCGAGTCCGTCGGCACGCAGGTGCGCTCCGGGACGGGCGGCCAGTTGGACTTCATCATCGGCGCGCAGCAGGCCCGCAACGGCAAGGCCATTCTGTGCAGCCCGTCCACCTACACCAGGAAAGACGGACTCCGTGTCTCCCGGATTGTGCCGATGCTGCCCCCCGGCGCGGTCGTCACCACGCCAAGGTCCTGCGTGCAGCACATCTGCACCGAATACGGCATGGCCAATCTCCGCGGGCGAAGTTTGTGGGAGCGGTCTGAACGCCTGATCAACATCGCCCATCCCGACTTTCGCGACGACCTGATCCGGCAGGCGGAAGCCATCGGCGTCTGGCGAAACAGGAACCGCGCCGGCATCGTCTAGGGAAGCATGCCGCCCACCGGTGGCAGGGTGCCGGTGTCTTCCCGGATGATTCCCTGGCGCACATAGATGGGGCGGACGAATGTGCGGAACACCGGAAGGTGCCGCGCGAAAACGAGTCCGCCGCCGATGCAGCATATTCCGCCAAGAATCACCGTCAGGGGGGCTCCGGCGATGTGTGCCAGAAAGCCCGCGAGCAGGCTCCCCAGCGGAACGGTGCCCATGAACGCCATCGAGTAGAAACCCATCACCCGGCCGCGTTTGTCGTCGTCAACAATAGTCTGCAGCACCGTGTTTGTCGAAGCCATCTGCACCATCAGCGCGAGTCCTATTACGGGCATCACCAGCAGCGTCAGCCACAGCCGCACCGACAGCCCGAGCGCGATCAGGCCTGTGCCGAACAGGACGGGGGACCAGGCAATCACCCGGCCCAACCCGCGCACACTGCGCCGCCCGGCAAGATACAGCGCCGCGGAAAGCGCCCCCAAACCGGCCGCCGAAACAAGGAAACCCTGCGTGCGCGCACCGCCGTGCAGTATCTCCTGCGCAAAAATGGGCAGCAGTTGCGTGTACGACGCACCGGCCAGGCTCACCACGGCAAGCAGGAGCAGGAGGGATCGAATCGGCGGGAAACCGAAAGCGTAACGGATGCCCTCCCGCAGACTTTCAAGCATTGCGGAACGGTCCGCGCCGCGCGGCTGCGGCGGGACGCGCATCATCAGCAATCCCCCGATCACGGCGATGTAGCTGAGACCGTTGATTAGAAAGCAGAGTCCCTCGCCCGCGCCGGCAATCAGCAGTCCCGCGACGGACGGGCCGACCAGCCGGGCACCGTTGACCATGGACGAGTTGAGGGCAATGGCGTTGGTCAAATCCGCGCGCCGGTCGAGCATCTGAATGATAAAGGACTGCCGCGCGGGCACATCCAGCGCGTTGATAAACCCGAGCATCAGTGAAAGCGCAACGATGTGCCATATCTCGATCCGGCCCGAATACACCAGCCCCGCCAGCGCCAGCGCCTGGATCATCGACAGCACCTGGGTCAGGACGACCAGGCGGTACCGGTTGACCCTGTCGACCAGCACGCCGGCAAATGGGGCCATGACGAAGGTCGGTATGCGCGAAGCGAATCCGGCGACGCCGAGCAGCAGCGCGCTGTGGCCCAAACGCCAGACCAGCCAGGCAACAGCCGTCATCTGCATCCAGGTGCCAATCAGGGAGAGTCCCTGCCCCATGAAAAAGAGCCGGAAGTTCCGGTGCTTCAGCGACCGGAACAGCCCGCCTGCAAATTCCGGCCCCTTTGATTCCTGCTCTCTTTGCGTCATATGGAAATGCACCGGCTCTTGCGGTAGTTGTCCCTGATCGTCACTCGATTTCGATTCCCTGCAGGATGGCGTCGTTGGCGCCCAGGGCTTGCAGGCGAATTACTATCATTCCCCTGTTGTCCGGTGCCATATCTTCCGCCCGGATATCGGCCGCCATGCCCGTTTGACCGGCAGCCCCGGCCGGGTCCCAATGGTCGCGCACCACACATCCGTTGATCTCAACACGCATGGGCCGCAGGCCCATTCCCTGCAGCCACAGTTCCGCGAACTTCAGATGCACCGTGTACAGTCCCGGCGGCACCGGGACGGAATAGGTGAAAGCCCTTCCGCTACGGGCCGTCTGGTAGAGCGCCTGGTCATACAAGGTGGGCGACGCCTGGCTCACCGGCATGTCCGACTGGAGGATCGTTCCGCCATCGAAATGCGTGTCGGCCGACCATGAACAACTGTTCCAGTCGATGAACTCCTTCCCGGCACCGGCATCAATGCGCACCGTGGGCCGCATCCCGGGCAGGACCTCAATGGCGTGCAGAAGCGCCTCGTCCGTCTTTTGCATGGGTTCAAAACCGCCGGTAAAGCGCAGGACGATACTGCCTTCCCCGCCCGGAACAATATTGTGGAACACGCGCTCGTACGCGCGGTTGGAACCGTGTGCGGCCTGGCACACATCGAAATTCTCCAGCACGCGACGTCCATTGATGCACAGGTTGAACGGGCGTTCAAAGGACCATGCATACTTCGTTTCCGCAAACTTGAGCCGGACGGTGTACAGCCCCGGCTTCACGGGAAGGGAGTACGTGAAGTCATTTCCCGTCCGCCCGTGCTGATACAGTTCCATATCCCCGGCCGTCGGCGACGTGCCGGACACTGCGGCATCTGTGGATGTCGGCGTTCCCCCGGCAAAGAACGCATCGCGGGACCACACGTTGCCGGTCTGGTCGGTGTAGTCCTTTTCCGCCCCGCAGAGGATACGAAGACTGGTGCCTTCCGCCGCGGCCTGTTCCGATGCGCACACAATCCTCGGCATCCATGCGATGATATCCGTATCCGGGAACGCGCCGCGATCAAGCACAAAACGAAACGTGTCTCCGGCGGCAACATCGAGCGTTAAGTCATGCATAACACCCTGCAGGCTGTTGACGGGCACCTCGACCCAGCCCTCCGAGGGCCAAATTTGCCTGTCGCCCAGGAGGATGCGCACGCGCAACGGTCCGCCCGTCGCCTGCCGGTAGCATTCCTTCATTGCCCGGCCGAGCACCGTCACCGTTCCCGCGGCAGGTGCCGTCCATGCGCGCACGCAGCCGACCTCCGGTGACGCCTGCTGCCACCCCCGCCCGACCCGTGCCTGCCCCGACCCCTCCCAGTAGCCCTCGACGCCGCCCGGTTGGTTGGGCGTGCCGCCCGTGTCGCCCGCGGCGCTCTTTGCGGGCGCGACCCACGTCATCTCCGTGAACGTGATTCCGTCCGCCGTGGTCTCGGCGCGCCATCTGTCGCGGCCCGATTGCGCGAAGTGCCCGCCCAGTGCCGCGCAGGCGTTCTGCCCG
>CAZOMH010000516.1:0-3842 GCA_964580415.1 uncultured Nitrospirales bacterium | reverse complement strand
CCGCGCCGGCCCAACTCTCAATCGGGGTAAATGCGGGTTGCTGCACACCATCAGATGCGGCTGACGCGGACGCCTTGGCCGTCGATGCGGCCTTCGTCGGGGTCTCGGCTGCCGCCGACGCCTTGGCCGGAGCAGCGGCCGCAGTCGGTGCCACAGCCTTGGTTGGCGCCTCGGCTGCGGTCGGTGCCTTGGCCGGGGCCGCGGCCGCAGGGGCAGCAGCGGCCGCAAGCATGGTCCCGACGCAAAGTGCGCCCAAGACAGCCATCACGAACATTGCGCAATGGAAGGAAGACTTCGTCATTTCCAAATCTCCTTAAGTTGCCCACGGCAGCAATCCGGGGTGTTGGATTTGATTATACAACGTGCAACAGACAAAATGGGCGTTTTTCAGAATACGCTACGGCAAGCCGCGCGGGCAGAGCGTGCGCGTCGCAGCGGAAGGCTTGATCGCCATGCCACTGGTTGCCCAACCCGTTGAAGGCTTTCTTTCCGAGGCACCCGCGCCCGCGCCCTTTCTACGCCTGCTGTCCGCCGCCGGACTTTCCCTTCCCCTTGCGTTCCAGCACCCTGCCCAGACACGCCGCGGACACGGTCTGCACCAGCGCATCCGCCTCGCGCCACGCAGCCACGCAGCGGCGTGCCTCCTCCTCCAGTTCGGGCGGAACGTAGACCATGCGGCGCCTGCCCTCCATCTTCACCGACAGGTAAAGCGAGACATGTTTCTCCCCGCGCGCGCAGCGGCACCCCGCCTTGCCGCATGTCCGGGCCATGGACACCACACTGCCGCAAATCATGTCCTGCCCGCGCAAAAGCTGCGCCAGTCGCGAGCGGGCCTCGCGCTCTTGGGTGCCAAACCGGCAATGAGCCGCCATAGAACCTCCATTCTGATAGTCGCTATTATATCAGCTTGCGGCCCAAGGTCAAGCGGTTTCCCGAACGCGGATTTGCCCGAAAATGAACGTGCCCGTTAACCCTCACAAACGCAATGCGTTAACCGGACCCAAAATCACGCGCGGCGGAATCACTGTGGCAGCCGCGACGGGTGACACAGGCAAACCTCCTTTCGTGGAAAAGTTGGCGCGGCCATGGGCGGCAAGCAATGAATTCAGAATCCAGAATCCAGGAGTTAATGAACCTTTGGTTCACCAGGAAACCACGAAAAATTGTGGGTAACTGTTTATCCGATTGGCGTGGGCTGCCTCGTTCTTCTCTCTTGCTCTTGCTGTTAATCCAGCTCGATATCAGTGAAGAGCAAAGAGCAAGAGCAAGAGCAAAGAGAAGACTTTCGCGCCAGTCGACTAAAGTATTGCGATTATGGACGTTTTCGCAGTGTGGATGCCCTGCAGACGAATTTACGGAGCAGGAGTCAGAATAGGGTACGGCAGGCGGACATGTGGATCGCGCCGTGCTCGGGGTGTGTGTGTTGCAACTGTGCCGCCGCTGCCAGTCTTGAGTATACTTCCCGCCGTGCCCATACAGGAGACAGGAAATCCATGACGGAGGACAGGCAGGAAAACAAGTGGGCCGTGTGGCTGGCGGTGGCGGCGCTGGTGGTCATTGCCGGCGGGCTGCGCGGCTGGAAACTGGACGGGGAATGCTATTACTCCGACGAGTGCGCCAGCGTGCAGCACCTGTCCGCGGGGTCGTTGTCCGAGTTTCTGTCGCGTGTCCGCACCTCCGACCCGCCGATGACGCCTGCGTTCTTTGTGCTGGAATACGGCTGGTCGCGCATGGTCGGGCAAGGCGCGGCGCGGCTGCGCCTCCTGCCGCTGTTTCTCGGCCTTCTGGCCATACCGCTGCTGTATCTGCTTGGAGCGCTGGTCTACGGCCGCCGCGGCGGGCTTGCGGCCGCAATGTTCTTCACCTTTTCACTGACCCAAATCTACTACTCCCAGGAAATGCGGCCCTACGCCCTGGTGCTGGTGCTGGCGCTGCTTTCCCTGATCGCCCTGTGGCATGGCCTCCGGAAAGAGCAAGCCCGGCGCTGGTGGGCGCTTCACTGGCTGTGCAACATCCTGCTGCCATGGTGCCACCTGTTCACGGTGTTCTTTGTCTTGTCGCAGGGGTGCTACCTTCTGGCATGGTCGGCCCAGCGGCGCAGATGGACCGTGCCCTTCTGGTGGGGGCTGTCGCAGGTGCCCAACGCCGTGCTGCTGTTCCTGTGGGTCCATTCCATCAACTACGCGGAACTTTCGACTGCGGCGTCGTGGCGCCTGGAAATCGTACATTCGTATTTGCAACCGCTCAGTGATTTTCTGGAGTTTGCCGGGGCGGGTGTGCCCCTCTTCCGGGACATGCCGTTGGCGGGCGGAAGGAACATGGCCGCGATCATGTGGCGCTTTTTCGGGCTGCTGGTCCTGCTCTACCTCGTCCTGAATGCCTGGCGGGGTGCCCGGCGACTGCGGCGCGGCGCCGACCCGGAAGCCGGCCGGGTTTGGGAATCCTTCCTGTTTGTTGTCACGCTGCTGGCGGTTCCGTCGGTGACGCTTTTCCTGGTGTCGGCGCTGGTGTATTCGTGCCACTCCTCGCGCTATGTGCTCTACGGGTCCATCCCTTTTGCGCTGCTGTTGGGCGGCTGTGTTGCGCTGCTGCCGGGAAAGTGGGCGCGCGGCCTTGTGGTGGCGTCCATCCTGGCGGTGCAATGCATCAACCTCGCGGTCCATCCCAAACCGTGGCGGCCCGACACGGTCGCCGCAGCCGGGTACCTTGAAACACGAACCGGCAAGGATGCGCATTTGACGGTCCACCATGCCTCGGACATTCCCTCGCTGCTGCTCGCCTCCCCCAAAGGCTTTCCCGCGCGGGTGATCGACGGTGTTGTGCATTTGGACGAGATCGTTCCGGCGTTTCAAGAAAGCGCGCGGCAGGCGGAGAAGGACAACTGGCTGCTTGTCTCGACACATCAACTGGCGTTGGAGAAACTGGCTGCGGTTGAGGACGGTCTGCGGGCCGGCGGTTGGACGCTGGAGCGCGCGCAGTTTGGCGAGGTGAATCCGATTTACGTCTACCGGGTGTATCGTCCCTAAATCCGGCGCATAGGAAAGGCCCCTCCTCTTTCAGAATGAAAAGAGGACACGGTACCCTTCGTTGCGCTGCTCACACCCCATGGGACTATCGCAGGAGGTACATCCGTGTCTCACCAAGCGCCAGGTCAATCTCCAATTGCGTTGCGCCCTCGGCAACTACTTGGCCAGTCAGCGCCTCCACTACAGTGCAGGCGCTTGGAAACATGATCCGCTTGTGTCCCGCGCTGGTGGCCGTCAGGCTCAGGAAACGACCGTCGGTCAGCACTTCATCATCGCTTCCGCAGTACACATGGACACCGGAGGCGGCCAGGATGTTGCGCAGGAGTTTTGCGGGAACATGAATTGCGCCGATGTAGACGCGCAGACCGTCGGGCGTTTGTTTCGCGGCGGCGGCAACGCCTCCTGAAGGATTGCGCGCGATGACCTCGGCTCCCGGTTCGTCCACCTCCCACACGGGATCAAGCAGTGTCTCACAGCGGAAAGGTTCCGTCAGTCCCGCGGCCAGACCCTGCGCCGATTTCTCAGGAACGACCCTGCCGGGCGCAGGGGTGCCGCGCCGCAGTTGCAGGCCGGTCATCTGGATCATGTTCGCTTCGCCGGCGGTGTCGCCGATAAAGCCGCCGCCGTAGAACCACACGGCCGTAGCGCCGCGCGTAGCCTTCAACACGGCCTCGCGCTGCGCGGTATCGAGCCGGTAGCAGTTCTGAAAGAAGTAGACCTTTGCGGGCGGCACTTTGCCCGCCACGAGGTCGCTCAGCAGGTAGATGTTGAACGGCGCGCCCATGCGGAAGTACTGGCTGCGCATTTCATAAACCA
>CAZOMH010000515.1:0-3843 GCA_964580415.1 uncultured Nitrospirales bacterium | reverse complement strand
GGCTGCCGCCGGTGATCTCGGACATGTTGACCAGGCGGGACTCTGAATAGGGAACACCCGCAATGATCATACCATGGTGCAGGAGCGTGGTGTGGAAACTGGTGATGGTGGTTTCCTGTCCGCCGTGCTGGGTGCCGGTGCTGCAAAAGACACTGCCCACTTTGCCCACAAGGGCGCCTTTCGCCCACAGGCCGCCGGTTTGATCGAGAAAATTGCGCATTTGCGCCGCCATGTTGCCGAAGCGGGTGGGGGTGCCGAAGATAATCGCGTCGGCCTCGGCCAGCATGGCCGGCTCGGCTATGGGAATATGGGCAAAGGCGGACCGGGCGGCGAGCGCGCCGGCGCGCTCCAGGGCGGCGTCGGAAACGAGTTCGGGCACTTGGACCAGTTTCACATCCACGCCCGCGACGCTGCGGGCGCCTTCTGCCTCGGCTTCGGCCATTTTGTAAATGTGGCCGTACATGCTGTAAAAGACGACTAAAACGTTCGTTGCCATGGCTCGGTGTCCTTCTGTATTCAGAATGGTTGTCCAAATTGACGCAATACTAACTCCCTAGTGAACACATGGGGATGAAGGGTTGATTCCAGGGGGGGCGATGCAACGCTTTCAGCGTTGAATCGCGTTACAGGAGAAGAACCCACCCCCTGCCCCTCCCCATGTCAAGGGGAGGGAGAAGGACAAACACGCTGCCCAGTCGGACGCGGAGACCGCATACCCCGTCGTTTGTTTCTCGTTCCCAAGTTGCACTTGGGAACGCACTTGCCTGCGAAGTTGCACTTCGCGCCGCCGGGGCATGGCCACCGCAAAAAAAACGCCCATCTTCCTCTCATTCGCGTCCAGCTTTCTGTCGCGAATCCATGCCGTAGGCGGTCTGAGGCTCGCAATGACTGGTGAGATATGCGGGTTAATGCTCCGCCGAGTTGGACAACGGGCCCGCACAAGCCGTGGGATTTTTTCCAACTACCCTCCGCCAATGGCGGTTTTGGATTCAGATGCCGGGAAGCCCGACAGCCCATTGGGCGGCGCGGAGGTAGAGTGCGCGGGTGCCTTCGGATTGCAGGGCTTTTACGTCGTGGCCGAGGGTGCAGTGGAAGACCCGGCCCTTGCCGGGTTGGAGCACGAAGCCCATGGGGTAGGGTTTCTGGTCAACCTTGGACACGGCGGTGCAGAGGACGCGGATCGGCGCGGGGCCGTCGAGGCAGGTGTAAAGTTCGTCGGTCGTGGAAAAGTCCGGAAGCCCCTTGGTGATGGCGTGGTCGTGGTCGATGATGGACACGTCAAAGGGGCCGTAGGGGTCGTGGGCGCGGAACTTGGGATTCCAGACACGGCCGGAGAATTGGACGAAGTCGTTCCATTCCTGGAAGGCGCCGCAGCCGAAATGGGCGATGAGCAGCCCGCCGCCATTGTTCATGTAGTCCCGCAGACCGTTCCACACGGGCTCGCCGAGGGGAAGGCGTTCGGAATAGTTCTTGAAATGAATCATCACCGCATCGTAGTTGCGAAGCAGCGGCGAGCCCAGAATGGCGGGGGCTTCGGTGATGGAAACCTCGATGCGCGGGTCTTTGCGCAGGATGCCAGCCAACTCGGGTGCCGTTTCGCGCCAGCGGTGGCCGGGATAGTCGTCGCCGGTCACGATAAGCAGTTTCTTGCGGGCTTCCCTGTCCGCCTTGCGCAGCAGTTGCAGGGAATTGAGGATCGCGTTGGGTCCGGTCTCATGGCGGACTTCCACCAGTGTTGTGCCGTCAGCAACGGCGGTGGGTTGGACGGGCAGCATTATGGTGGCCCAGGTGGACTTGTCGGCAAAGAAGGCCTTGGCGGGCGTGTTGGGAAGGACACAGGTCATTGTGGCGGCGGACGGCCCCATGTGGATGGATTGTGTGCGGCCTTTGTTGTCGGCATCCCACCAGGTGAGGGCGAATACATATTCTGCATCCGCGTCGAGGCCGGTGATTTGGACGAGGACGCCCGTGTTGTCGATGTAGGCTTTGTCCGTTGGGGCGGCTATATCGGGGAAGGTGATGGACTGGCCTTGGAGGACTTTAAGCGCCGGCCCCTTCTCCCCCGCTTTGTCCAGCGATGCGACGGGCGTGTAGCCGTTCGGCAGGTTGGGGCTGTCTTGGGCGCCTGCGACGCAGGCGGACACGGACAAGACAAGAAAGATGGCGATAGACAATTCGTTTTTCATGCCGGTACCCCGTGCTTTGGTTGCTGGCGTGGCCAAGTGTTCTCAGAGAAAGATACACCAGAAGCGCTGGTGAAATCGCCCGTCAAGGTTCCAAGAATTGCCGTCTAATGTGGCGCAGACATTCCTGTCTGCGCGCGCAGGCAGGAATGCCTGCGCCACATTGGTCACATACAGAATTGTTGGAGGCAATTTCCTGTGCCGTGCTTGCGGGGCTTTGGTGGGTATAGAACCGTTAATCCGGGCTTCACGACCTGGCTCTTGAATACCGCGCCTTTGGCTCAACGGAGAGAAGAGCCGGCGGGGATGTTCCCGCCTTCGTGGAAATGACAGGCACTCCCGGTGGCGCATCTTGCGGTGGGCATGAATGCCTCTTGCGGCAACAGACTATTCATGAAAATAGACCCACTTGCCTATGGGTTCTATCCAGCCTCCCCAGTATTGTTTGTCGTATTCACCGGTGGGCCAGTAGATGAATTGGTCCCAGTTGAGAACGCCGCGGGGGGTGTTCACTGTTATTGCGTAGGGGATGGTGTTGTCGCCTTGTGTGTATTCGAACTCCGGATAGCCGGCAAGACCGGTGCTGGGGAGTTGCTTCAGATAGACGGGCACGAAATCATCGACACATCCCGGATAGGTGCCCTTGTCCATGTGGTAGGCCTCCACCGCGTCAATGATTGCCTGTCCCCGCTCGGCAACGGGTGTAAATGTCTTCACAAAATCGGTCCTGACCAAGAAGGGGGACAAGGCCGAAACGAGCGAGCCCAGAAAGACAAGCAACACTCCGGCAAATACATACCGCAGCGTTCGTTTCTCACGCTTGAATAGAAGTATTACCGCCATGATCAGTAGAATGACAAGGGAGAGCAGAAGACAGAGTATCGCCAAGAGCCAGAAAACGCCCATATAGAACTGCAACGCAAAGGCACCGTCTGGGGTAATGGCACCGGGGCGCCAGTACGGGGCATGCTCTCCGAGATATAACAACAGGGCGGGTGTCATCGCGAGAAGAGCAAAGAAGCCTCCCAGGACGAGCACATTGTGCAAATCGGGATCACGCGCGTTTTTTTTCTCGCTGATGTCCGCTGCATCGTCCGTAACGTCGTCCATCCCATCCCTCCTTGATGACAGGAACACCCGTACCGTGAAACTGTTCTTCACCTCGTTTAATTCTAGCATGCCTGTACTGGCGGGTCGCGCTTCTTCGCGAGAGGTACCCCCCCCCCCGGCCCTTCGGGTCACTCCCTTCGATGGGGGATATGATTGAACCTCATTCGCGGGTTTTGATGATAACTTCCATTTTGTCTTTGATGAGTTCCTGGAAGCGGAGTGCGTCTTTGGGCTCGCCGACGATGCTGCCGTAGTGCATGGGGATGGCGACTTCGGGTTTGATGTCGAGTGCGGCCTGGGCTGCCTCTTCGGCGGTCATGACGTAGGTGCCGGATACGGGGAGCAATGCCACGTCGGTGCGGACGTCTTTCATCTCGGGGATGCGGTCGGTGTCACCCGCGTGGTAGATGCGAATCTTGTCGAGGGTGATGATGTAGCCGACCCAGCCGTTGGCCTTGGGGTGGAAGTCTTTGTTGGTGTTGTAGGCGGGGACGGCCTCGATCTCGACGCCGTCGATGATGAGTTTCTTGCCGGGCTTGATGGTTTGCAC
>CAZOMH010000514.1:0-3852 GCA_964580415.1 uncultured Nitrospirales bacterium | reverse complement strand
TGTTTCGCATGCTTCCCGTCTCCGCTGAAGCGTTGTCGTTCGCGGTGTGGTTGCAGTGGGTGGCCATGCCCATGGCGGTGCTCGTGCTGGTTGTCGCATTGAACGCTGTTGGGACCGCGCTGTACGGCGATATGTGGATGTACCTTCCCAGCACAGGGATGCTCATCGTCTGGACGGGACTGTGGATTAACCTTATCGGCGGGCTGTTTCTGTCCAAGGGCCTGAAGAACATACGGAGAGTATGGGGACTGTATGCCGTTATCGTTCTTGCCCTGTATGCTGCCTTCCTTTTCGACATGCACAGTGAAAAAGCACTTTCGACACACGGATTACCGTTGCTTCTTCTCCAAGTACTGAAGACAGCGAGCGCGGTCCTTTGCGCGCTGGCTTTCATCGTTTCATTTCTGTTGCGGAAGCAGTATGTCATGGGGGACACCACGGGGCTTGACGCCGCAGAAAACGCGACGAATCTGTCGGGGGCTGTTCCCGCTTTCTGGAAACGGCGCGGGAAGCGCCACTGGGCCATCGCACGTCCGCTGATGAAGGACTTTGCCGCGGTGGCCGGGACGGGCGCGGTACTGGGCTGGCTAATGACACTGACAAATTCCGACTTTGGGTTGGCTCTATTCTTTGGCATGTTGGTTGGCTTCAAGAGCCTCAGTCGCAGCATCTGGGCCATCATGCGAGCGCTCGCGGTGCTGCCGATGCGCAAGCGGGACGTAATGTTTTCCGCCCTTGCCGTGAGCCTGTTGTTTGCGTACGCGCCTCTTCTTTCCGGCGCGGGCGTCCTGTACCTAATGCAGGCGGTGACGGCGCATCCCGCCCCGCCGCCGCTCGCCTATTTCTTTGCCGTCCAGCCGTTGTTCCTGAGCCTGGTGTTCCTGTTCACGGGAGCCAGCACCGGCACGGATTGCGTCACGATGGGTGAGTCGATGAGCGTGGTGATAGGGGCGTGCCTGGTGGCGTTGACATTGGTTTCGTTGGCGGTTACCCCGGAGCTGTTCTATAGCCTGGGTGACCGCGTTGTTGTGTTTCTAGTGGGCATGCTCGTACTGCCACCGAGCCTGATGCTCTCGCTACGCCTGCTGAAGAGATCGCTGGATGACAACGCTTTCTACCGAAAGGTTCCCGCGGAATGAGTGCAGGAACATGGAAGATAATCAAGAGCCAATCGGGAGATTGGCGTTCCCAGGAAGGGCCGCGGACACGGTGCAACGTAGACGCGGCATCCTGCCGCGTTCTTCGTTCGACTCTGGTGCGCGCAAAGACCCTATCCGGCCGTGCTGTCTGCGTTTCGGGTGGCCCACGCGGGAAGACGCAGGTGTTGCTTTGGCCCCGGAGGGGCCGCACAACAATAGCCACGGGTTCCCCCGCCATGGCGGGGGAACCCGTGGTTACGTATGGAAATCTCGCCGTCCCCGGAGGGGGCGAATGTGGGCGCGGATGTGTGGCACTCGGAACCGGCGGGGACGTTCCCGCATACGCGGGAATAACGGGCGCTCCCAGTGTTCGGGGACGGCGTGCTGCACCTGGGAAGCGGCACAACAACGAACCCGCTGTCCCATGGCACCCGCCCACAGCAGTCGTGCAAGAGGAAGTGTCATGAAAGGCGTGGTATTACAGACGGCACTTCCGACGATGCTGTTTCTGCCTGTCTGCATCGGGGCGTTCCACCTGGTTTCCCTGGTTTCCCTGTTTTCCTATGCTACTCCCGTGATGTTCATGGCGATGGGGCTGGGCGCAATATGGCACTTAATCCTGTCTTTCAATGAGGACGGCCCCACGAACAGACGCGTGGCCCTGATGCTGCCCGTGGCGCAGGAAACGCGCGCACGTGAGCGATGGAGGCTGGAGGTGGGAACGCCCATTTCGCTGGCAGTTGCCGGGGCCGTGGTGTATCACGTTGGGCTGACCCTTCACGGAGGCACACAGGATTCATTGCCGCGCACGGCGCTGTTGCTGCTCTGGATGGGCACCCCGGCGGCGTTTTTGAGTGTGACAGATTCGCTGGGGTCGGATTGGTTTCTTCGGTCCCCGCGCAGGTTCCTGGGTCTGCTCGCACTGGTTCTCGTCTTCACTTTGCACCCTGTTGCTTTCGATTCCATTGTGTACTGGAATCCCGAATGGGCCGCCTCCGCTCACCTCCAGTCTTGGATGCTGGCGGCCATGGTCGCTGTTTGCGTCCCGCTTCTGTGGCTCTCGTTTTCGATACGCCTGCGCTTTCGACTCGAAATTCGCCCCAAACAGGGTATGCTTCTGCCCCAAACGGCGCAGGAACCACAGTTCCTGAGCAAACGGTGCGGTTTTCAGTGGTGGAAAGAACTGCCCCTGTTCAAGTGCGCGACCACGCCGTTCATTACAGTGGCATTCTTCGCTTTCCTGCCTCTCCTTCTTCCCAAGGTCAGCGTGGATGACACGCTGATAATCTTCTTCGCGATTCTCTTCTCGACCCGGGGCGGCCAGTTGGACTGGTCTCAGAATTGGCCGTCTTTTGCCAAGACCCTGGTCCTGCTTCATGGGAACAAGAGGCGCGTCCTCTTTGGGTCACTGCTGTTTACCGGAATTTCGACATTCCTCCCGCTCCTGTTGATGCTGGAAATATCGTGGACCGAACACCTGTATCTGGGGTTCTACTCTTCAAACATGCTGGTTCTTTTCGGCGCATGCATACCGTTTGTGGCCAGTTTCGTGTTTTTTGCAAAGGCCTATGGGATATGCGGCGGTAAGGTCTACGAGAGACGTTGGCTGTATGCGCTCGGGTATCTCGGACTTCTGGCGATGACCGCTGCAGCCATGGTCTTTCTGGTCTATGCAGACGCCGCACAGGCATTACTCACTTTCGGCCTCGTGATGCTCCCCTTTGGCGTGTGGATGCATTATGACGTTGTGCGCAGAGTCCTGGCTGACAATGCGTATTACCATGAAAGTCCCGCGGAATGATTCCTCACGCATACAGACACACACGGAGCGGGTGCGCATGAAACAGCTCGTCGCCAGATTCTTCCGTGAACAGGTGTGGGACAATACCGTTTACTTCCTGCTGTGCATCTTCGCCTGTTGGGTGTCCGCGCTAAGCATGGGCGCCAGCGGGGTAACATGTCCGGGCTTCCTCTTGTTGCTGTGCTGGATTTATTCTCTGCCTGCTGAGCGCGACGCGGACTCCCGGGTATTCTTGGCGCTTCCAGTGCGTTCAGCGTCCTGGGCGTTTGCGCGGTGGGCCATGCTGGTTGCCCTTCCGCTCGCGATGCTCGCATTGGCCGCGGGATTCTATAGTGTTCTGGCTCTTGCCATTGGAAGCGCACATCCGGCCATGGGCCGCATTGTCGCGATGGTGCTGCACGCCTGCATGTGGTTCTCCATGTCATTCGCAATGAATGCCTCCGGCGCACGGCGCTCGGGATGGTCGGGCCGAATGTCGCGCATTGCGTTTCTGCTCGTCTTTTCGGCGATGCTCTTTCTGCCCGACACCTTGGATCATTTCACGGACACCAGGCCGGATTGGCGGTTCACCAAGCCCCTTACCCAAGGGTTCATCATGACGGGGACCGTCCTTGGCCCCATTCTTCTGTGCGTCTCCTTCATCTTCCGTCAGGCCGCTTTTGTTGACGCGATGAAGACGGTCCACAGCACGGGTTGGGCAACGTCTCCCGTGGATTCCATCGGGCGCCCCACACCCATATCGCATGCACGGCGTTGGATACAGGCATTCCTGTTGTCGACAGAGGTACTCTTCGGAATCGTCGCGGGGCTTGTTTTCGCCCTATGGCCGTTGCTCGACGTCAAGAACGCCTCGTTTCCGTTCGGCGGGGCGGCGATCTTCCATACCCTCGTGCCGCTGGAGGCCCGCAAGAG
>CAZOMH010000513.1:0-3854 GCA_964580415.1 uncultured Nitrospirales bacterium | reverse complement strand
GCCTGGGACTGGTGGAACGCCAACAACCTGTGGGATGTGCCGTTCAAGTCCGGCATCAACACCGAGACCTACAAGTACTACATTGACTTTGCCGCGAAGAACGGCCTGGAGTACATCATCCTGGACGAGGGCTGGTCGGACACCCGCGATTTGACCAAACTCGTGCCCGAGGTGAACCTTGAGGAATTGATCAAATACGGCAACGAGAGGAAGGTGAAGATCATTCTCTGGTGCGTTTGGTGTACGCTTGACCGGCAGCGCGACGAGGTGCTGCCCTGGCTGGAGAAGATGGGGATTGCCGGCGTGAAAGTGGACTTCATGGACCGTGACGACCAGGTCATTGTGGAGTTCTACGAGCGCATGGCCAAGGCCACCGCGGATCATCACCTGCTGCTCGATTTCCATGGCGCCTACAAGCCGACCGGCCTGCGCCGCACCTGGCCCAATCTGATTACCCGCGAGGGCGTGGCCGGGATGGAACAGTCCAAATGGTCCACCATCAGCGATCCCGTGTACACCACATCCATTCCCTTCATCCGCATGTTCGCCGGCCCGATGGATTACACCCCCGGTGCCATGCGCAACGAGCAGAAGGACGTTTTCAAGGCCGTGTTCAACAAGCCTTCCAGCCTGGGCACCCGCTGCCAGCAGCTCGCCATGTATGTGGTGTTTGAAAGCCCGCTCCAGATGCTGAGCGACAGCCCGAGCGCCTACGAGCACGAACCCGAATGCACTTCCTTTATTGCCGGATGCCCGACAACCTGGGATGAAACCAGGGGTATCGACGGCAGGGTGGGCGAATTTGTGGTCGTGGCCCGGTGCAAAGGGGGGGCCTGGTGGCTCGGTGCCATGAACAACTGGGACGCGCGCGAAGTCACGGTGCCTCTGTCTTTCCTCGGCGCGGGCACGTGGAAATCCGACAACTTTGCCGACGGTGCCGATGCCGCCACCACCGGCACCTCTTACGCCCGTTCCGAATCCACCGTGAAAGCGGGCGACACCATCACGCTGAAACTTGCCCCCGGTGGCGGCTATGCGGCGAAATTCGTCAAGGAGTAGCCGCTAATCTTCGGTCTGTCCAACCCACCGCCCCCGTATTTCCCAATCCGCCGGGAATGCGGGGGCTTTCCATCTCCGGGTTTGTCTGCAAGCAGAATTAGTAGAATTCGCCAATGCTGTAACAATTTCCCTCCGCAAGGGTATTCTTGATAGAATAGGCCAATCACCACAACCCGTGGTGAAACTTTTTTGGCTGATGGGATATAAAGTGTGTTGATGTCTGCAAAGGCTCAAAATGCCGGGTGACTGTGCGGGTCTGCCGCTGCGGTGCGGATCAACAGTCGGCGGCAACAACGACAAGCGCGACAGCGGAGGTTGAGATGAGTACGAAGAGTATGTTGAAGGTAATGATTATCATGGTGGCTGCGATTGCGCTGCTGGGCCTGGCAGGCTGCAAGCACAAGCCCCCACTGAACACGAATTTTGGCGCCAATGCCGGCGGCAGCGGCTCGGGTTTTGGAAACGGCGCGGGCGGGGACGGGTCCAGCAGTGGCGGGCTCTCGCCGTTTAACCAGGGCGCCACCAACTTCGACGAGCCGGGCAGCAAGTATGGCATGAACACCATTTACTTTGACTTCGACAGTTCCGCCATCCGCTCGGATGCCATGGCCGTACTGCGCGCAAACGCGGAAGCCATAAACAAGGTTCCCGGGAAGATGATCCAGATTGCGGGCCATTGCGACAGCCGCGGCACGCAGGAGTACAATCTGGCCCTTGGGGAACGGCGCGCGCTGGCGGTCCGCAGTTACCTGATACAGGTGGGTGTTTCCGGCGAGCGGCTCACCACAATCAGCTACGGCGCCGAATCCCCCGCGGTGCCCGGCAACAACGAATCGGCATGGGCCAAGAACCGCCGCGCCGAGTTTAACGTTTCCCGGTAACCGATCCCTTTCAATTCACCCGGGCAGCCCGGTCTCTGCGGCCGGACTGCCCGGTTTCCCTTTTGGGGCGGGAATCTCGCATATTGCCGGCGGGAACGAGAATGCCCGCCGCAAGGGCGGGCATTTCAGGGCAGAATGCAGTTGCTCTCAGTGGTGCGAGAAGCAGCGTTCCAGTGTAAAGACCATGGTCGCTCCCGCTTCGTTGCAGGCCTCGATGGCCTCGTAGTCGTTCACGCTGCCGCCGGGCTGGGCCAGCGCCGACACGCCCGCGCCGGTGGCCGAATCGACCGCGTCGCGGAACGGGAAGAACCCGTCCGACGCCATAACGGCGCCTTCGAGGCTCTCCAAACCCTTGTACTTCGCCTTCGCCTTGGCAATGGCCTGCTGCACCGCGCCCACGCGGTCCTGCTCGCCCGTGCCCACGGCCAGCGTCTGGCCGTTGCGCGCGATGACCACGCCGTTCGAGCGAACGTGGATGTTCACATACCACGCGAACAGCAAGTCGTCCAACTCCTGTGCGGTCGGTTTGCGCGCGATGTCGATGCGCCCCTTCTTCGGGTGATCATTGTAGGCGGGCACCAGGTCGGCCACCGACTTGACGCGCGACAGGTACGGCTGTGCCAGCACAACGCTGCCGTCGTCGAATATTTTCATTTCATAGGCGTTCGCGCCGTCTTCCATGAACTTGGGAAGCACCGAGAAATCGGGCGTCTTGATGATGCGGATGTCCTTGTTCTTCTTGAACTTCTCGTTGTTGCTGAAGTTCTCGAGCGCGCCCCCGGAGAACGACGGCGCGACCACGCCCTCGACGATGGTCTGCATGATCTCTTCCGCCGTGTCGGCGTCCACCTCGGTGTTGAACGCCACCACGCTGCCAAACGCCGCCTGCGCGTCCGCGTCCCGCGCGCGCATGTACACGTCCACCAGTGACTGTTCACCGTTGCGGATGGCCACGCCCGACGGGTTGCAGTGCTTCATAACGGCGCAGGTGGGCCGCTGCATGAACTTCAGGATGCCGATGGCGTGCTGCATGTCCTCCAGGTTCGTCTGTGACAGACCGCCCTTGCCGGTCTTGAGCATTTGCATCGCGCCCAGCACAAGCCCTTCGGCGCCCACGGGCCGGTAATAGGAGGCCGGCTGGTGCGGGTTGGTGCCGTAGCGCAGGTCTTCCACCTTTTCATAGGCCCGTCCCATGATCTCGATGGTCTGCGGGAAATCGCCCTGCGTGCGGGTGCGGTACATTTTTTTGAGATCGACATCGGCCATGATGGGAAGCTCCTGAACGGTTGAGACACTGCGGCAGCCCGGGGGATTAATGTGCGCGCGAGAAAGCCCTCTCGCACGCCCCTATTTTGCCACAGCAGGCCGGGCGAATGCACGGGAATGGGCGCATTTCGGGTCCTTCTCTTTGGAATACACCCATCTTTGCCGTAATCTGTCAAGCGGCCCCCCGTTCCGGCATGACGTCTTTTGATTGAATTCCAGATGGGCACCCTTTACAATATGTCTATTATCAATTTGCCGGTGGAATTTCGTGCCAAGCGCATGCGAATTCCCGAAAAGGAAGCCGCGCCTCCCCCCCACCCATGCGAAGAGGGGTGGTTTCGGCAGAGATCAGCCTCGACAGAAACCGAGGCGAGAAGAGTGAAACAGCAGTCGCCGGTTGCCTGCGGCCCCATATGGGAAATTTGTTCTCTTCCGGGCACCGGGTCGGGTTTAGTGGTATCCAGATGAACACGTCATGGAGTCTTGAGCGGAGTCTGGCACTCCTGCTTGTTGGTGCTTTGTTGTCGCTGTTTCCGGCGAGTACTCTTGCCGGTGACACCGTGACAGTCTCTGCCGGGCCGTTCCGACCGAATGTTCTTCTTGTCACGATAGACACCTGCCGGGCCGACCATTTGGGGTGTTACGGAT
>CAZOMH010000512.1:0-3855 GCA_964580415.1 uncultured Nitrospirales bacterium | reverse complement strand
AACGCGCTGGCGTTCGCGATAATGTCGCAGTCCAGCACGGTGCCGGCGGGCACGGTCACGATATCGCCGCCCGAGGTGACGGGATAGTCCGTGACGGTGAAGAGGGTCAGCGTGACCCCGGCCAGGTTGTCGGTGAGTTCGGGGACCAGGTACTCCGGACCGTCCGGCGTGACGTTGGTGTCGCCGGGTACCGCCTCGGTCACCTGCATGAACACGGTGGGCAGGTAGTCGGGCGCGGTGATGCCGGGGGTGATCGGGTCTTCAATGACCCCGGCGAAGCGGAACCGCACATAGGCGGTGGGCACGTCGGCCCACACCTGGAACCCGGCCTTGACCTGCTCGATCTCGTCCACAGTGAAGCCGCTCGGACCGCCCTCAATGCGGAACTCGAGGCCCTCGTTGCGCTCAATCGTGCCGTCGTTGTCGGTGTCGAAGTCCTTCATCGGCCACACCGCGTAGCGCAACAGCCCGAAGGTGTCAAAGCCGCCCTTGGGGAAGAACGCGCCGGCCTGCTGTGCAAGGCCCGCCGCGAGCGCGACACAGCACGCGGCCAAGGCGATTCGTCGTATGCCCTTGCTCACCGTACCGAGTTCCTTTCTCAGTTCTGCACACCGCCCGCACGCCCCACGGGGGCGGCCAGGCGCATTGTCCACGGTTCCACACAGCCGCGCCGGGCGCCCGCACTTCAGGTTCGGGCGCCCGCTCGGCGGAATCGGCGCTAACGGGCGCGCGCCGCAGCGCGCCGGCGTGCCGCGAACAGCACCCCGGCCGCGGCAAGGAGCGCGGCAACATCGGTCCATCCGGCCGCGGTGTCATCACCGCCGCCGGCACACGAGAAGAGGCCGAAGAATTTCTTCTTCACTGCCTGGTTCTGATACTCGAAGCCGTCGAGCATCACGTCTTCAAGATTCTTCGACGTGTCCCGAACGACGACGTTCTTCTTGCCCGGATCGGGCATGCCACCGGCCGGGAAACCGACAGTGACGCTTGTGCCGTCGGCCGCCACGTCAAGCACCGGCATATAGGTGTCGCCGAACTTGACCTGCGTGTTCTCGATCTTGCCGAAGTTCTCGCCCAGCACGCGCACCGGGAACACGTCCCTGGTGCCGCCGGACGGGTCCACCCCGGTAATGCTCGGACGGCGCAGCGCGCTGCCGGTAACAATGGTGAACAGGCTGGAAGAGCTGACTTCCTCACCCGTGACCGGGTTGCGCACAAGAAGCACCACCGGGTCCTGCGGAACAACGTCCGTTGACGTGCTGATACAGATACTGATGGCGGTCGCGCTCACTGCGGTGATCGCCACCTCGTAGCCGCTCATGACCACCACCGGATTGGCCCCGAAGTTGCTTCCGTAGATGATCAGCGGGAAGCACTCGCCGGGCAGCGTCTGGGACGGGATTTGCTGCTCGGACACGTTGGTGATGGACAGCGATGTGGGACCGACCGGACGCACCCGGCCCTCGACAACGCCCGTGCGGCGTTTCTTGGAACTGTGGCTGCGCACCCAGTTGAAGCCGCTGTTGTCTTCGCGGACACCGGCGACGGCACCGTCCATGAAGTACCGCTTCTGCGGTTCCTTGAAGAAGGTCACGAAACCGACGCCGCGGTCCGCCCACGGGAATTCACGGAACTTGACGTAGTCGTTGCGGTCTTCGCCCGACAGATTGGCCCATGTGTCCGGATCGGGCTCGGTCGGCGTGTTTGGCCCCCAGGACACTATGCCGGCGCGGAATTTGTCCGCGACCTGCATGCCCTGAGCCGCCCGCACGACGATGAAGAAGTCGGGGCCGTAGTCTTGGTCCGAAATGACCGAGCCAAACGTGTCCTGAACCCACTGGCGGTGCCGCGTCTGCGACGCCTTGGGCAGCGGGAAATCGTCCGTGCCCGGCGTCGAGAACACGAACTTGACCTGGATGTCCTCGGCGGTCTGGCCGCTGAAGCGCGGCGGGGCGTCGAGGGCCACCGGGATGTCAATGTCCGGATCGTAGATGCCGTTGCGGTTGTCCGGGTCGTTGTCATTGTCGCGGTAGAGCGCCACGCCGCTGATGCGCGGATCAATATCGAGCGGCAGCAGGTCGGTCAGCGGATTGAACGAACCGCCGTCGTCCACGGCATACAGTTCGACCTGGACCTCTTCCAGGAAGCTCGGATCGCGGACGATGCGCCATATGCCGTTGCGCGGCGTGCCGCTCAACAGGGTCAACTCGTTGGACACATTGCCCGTGATCTCATAGGTCTCGTAGCCGGAGTCCACCAGCCAGTCGCCCTTGTACTGGTCCGTCGTCCAGGCCGCAGCCGGCACGCGGAACCCTTCGGAGAGGCCGATGCCGCCGTCGCCGGAGACCAGCGTGCCGTCGGTGCGGCCGGTGGCCGCATCAATGCCGAGCACCGGAATGGCGCCGCCGCCGATGTCGATGTTCGCGTGCAGGTTCGTCATGTCCACAAGGCGCAGCGGCACGTTCGACGCAAGCATGTCCCAGCCGAAGAAGTCCTGCACCGGGTCCTCGTCGGGGCTGCCCTTGACGAATGCGGTGCTGCTGGTGTTGACCTGCGGGTAGAACTGTATACCGGCCTTGCGCGTCTCTTCCGAGCGCGTCGGAAGCGTGGCGGGAACAACCGCCCGGAACTGCTGGAACCGATGCACCTTGTCGGAGGTGCTTACGGTGATGAACAGGTCGTCGCCGGGCTGCAGCACCGTCGGATCGAGCGCCTTCTCGGCCGTTCCGGCACCGTTCATCGTGCCGTTGACCTCCACCGCATGCCCGTCGGCCTTTTCCTTGTCGCCGTTCGCGGCGGTGCGTTTTCCGGTCACGGACACTTCAAACACAGAGCCGTCCTTTTGCGGAACGGTCCAGTTGGCCTTGGGATAGAAGGTCAGCACCCAGGCGCGGTCGGCATCGTCAACAATGCCGTCACCGTTCATGTCGTCCGCTTTCCCGTCACCATCGACGTCCACCAGTTCGGGTGTCGACGACCATGCCAGGTTGGTTACCGGCACAACCTGGTCCAGCAGCGGAAGCACGCCCGCGCCGTCCTGGTACGAGGCCAGTTCCTGCGTGTTGAGGAAGATACCGTTGAGATCGGCGTCTTCCCACAGCAGCACGCCCGAATCAAGGCTCTGGTTGTCGTTGTTGTCCGGATTGAGCGGCTTGAGCACATCCGGCGTGAAGTCCGGCCCCCAGAAGGCCACGACAATCTGGCTGACCGCCATCGGTCCGCCCGTCTTGTTCACATACGGGTCGGCCGAACCGATGAGATTGATGCCGAGCATGGCCGTGTGGAAGCTGCCCGATTCCGTCTTCTGCGAAAGCAGGCGGGCCTTGCTGTTCTCCGGCGCCCACTGGCTGGCGCGCGGGTACTCGCCCACCTTCAACTGCTTCGACCATGTCGCGTAGGTCGGCAGCGTGGGCTGCGCGGGCGGGGTCGGATAGGCAGAGGACCGCGGGCCCGCCGGCGCCACGTCGCCGTTTTCTGTATCGTTGTTAAAGAAGGGAACCGTCTCGTAGGCATACTGGCCGATGCTGTTCAGGTCGCTGTAATGCACCGTGGTGCTGAAGCTGCCCAGGCCGACCGTGGCCTGGCCGTACAGACGCCATATGTTGACATCGACCGTGTGGCCGTTCTGGAACTTGGCCTGTTCGAGGCCGAACGGGTCCATCCATTCGTCAAAGCCGCTCAGGTCGCCGATGCCAATCGCCGAATAGCCGCCCAGCGTTATCGACGAGAGTTCCGTCTGGCCGAGCGTGTTCAGATTCAGCGACTGCCTGAAGAACAGGTCCGTTTCCGTCCGGTAGGACGACTGCGACTCGTATGTCAGGACAAGATCATGCACCTCGACGCCAACTTTGAGCG
>CAZOMH010000511.1:0-3865 GCA_964580415.1 uncultured Nitrospirales bacterium | reverse complement strand
TGGTGGAGGCGGCGGGAATCGAACCCGCGTCCGAAAGTGCTTCCACATGAGCGTCTACGTGCGTAGTCTTTCCTTTGGTGATTCGCCCGGCCGGAACGCGTCAGACATGCTTTCCGGTTTCGCTAGACGCCGAAATACTCTCACCGGGTCGTCGCCGCCCCCCGGGTTGAGACCCGCTAGATTACGCCCTGATTCCGCTAGCAGGCGGTCGCGGAGAGGACGAGCAGCCTATCTAGGCCGCAAGTGCGAAGTTGTTGTTCGCAGTTGACTTGTTCCCGCTTTTTACGAGGCCAGCGGGTCCTCGGCACGCAGCCCACGCTTCTTCCACCCCCGTCGAAACCTGGTCGCCCCCACATAGAGGTGAACAACTTCAGCCGCCCCGCAGGGCGGTGGGTGGCACGTGGCCATAAGAAGTATGCCACACGCTGCGGACATTCGACAAACGGGACACGTCGTTCTGAGCGGACAGACCGGTGCGTCGGGGCCTGTGTCGCCCCTTCAGGGCTCTGTCACGGTATGGAACCGTTAACCCGGGGCTTGCGCCCGGGCTATTGTTGTGTCGCGCTTTCGGCGCTCCGGGTGGTTAAGTTGCCCGCGAAAAGTCGGCGGTATGGGGTGGCACTGGATGGGACAGGGAAAGCAGGCAGGGATGCCTGCTGTAAAAGACAAGGCAGGCGTGACGCCTGCGATACGGGACAAAACCGGCAGGACACTGCGATACGAGAAAATGCAGGCGGGACGCCTGCGGTACGGGACGAGGCAGGCGGGTCCGGGCACCTTGACCAGTTCCCGTGTACCGTGTAACCGTAACGGCATTTGCTGGTCCAAATACGGTTTCAACGTCTGGAGGTTTCCAAGTAGATGGCACGCATTTCACCCAGTTTCCGCCCGGTTACGCTGTTTCTGATTGCCCTTTCCCTGTCCATTGGATGGGGCATCCGGGGCAATTTTGGCCACGAATTCGGCGCCATGATGGCCGGTGCGCTGGCCGGTATTGCCGTAAGCCTGTTTTCCGGACGGGAAGACTGGCGGCGACGGGTGCCCTATTTTGCCTTTTTCGGGGCACTTGGCTGGGGTTTTGGCGGGTCCATCGCCTATATGCCGGTCATGGCGTACACCCAGGGCGGCCATCTGCCCACACAGATATACGGATTCTTTGTGACGTTCATGACCGGAGCACTGTGGACGGGCATGGGGGGTGTTGGGACCGCCTATGCCGCCGTGGAAGAGCGGGACAAACTCACGGAGATATTCAAGCCGCTGTGCTGGATATTTGCCCTCTGGACCGTTCAATACTTCGGCGAGGACGTCTTTGTTCACTGGTACCAGACGCATGTTCACGGCCTCGGTCCCGATTCCGCCGACTTCCGCCAGCGCAGCCCGCTTTATTGGCTGGACAGTGAATGGGTGGAGGCCACTTTGGCGATCACGGCACTCTGTGCCTATGACCTCTGGGACCGCCGTTTCGAGAAATTCTGGACGCTGGTGCGCCTGGGAGGATTGGGTGCCGCGGCGGGGTTCGTGCTGCAGCATACCCACGACTTCTTTGGCTGGCTGGGTGGGCACATGATCCATGCCGGGTCCATCCTGGCCACGGCGGGCACGTTCTTTGTAAAGCTGCACAATGGCGTTGCGTGGATTGGAACCTGGCTCTTGTCCCTCATTGTACACACCCAGGGTGACCTGACGGCCATCAATCCGGCCACCAACCTGCCCTACGACCCGAAGGACATGGTCACCAACTGGCCCACGCTCTTCTCCGACTTGTACTGGCAGATGGGCTGGATACTGGGTCTGCTGCTTGGTATTGGCGTCTATTTCCACATCCACGGAAAATGGCGTTCCGGTTCGCGCCTGCTTATGCACATCGCCGCGGGCAGCTATCTCTGCTTCCTCATCTTTCCCGTCCTGTTGTCCAATCTTCCCCCCTTTCAGGCCATAGGCGGATTCCGCATGATGCCGCCGCGCGGTGACAGTTGGGCCAACACGGTCGGTGCCTTTGCCGGCGCGCTGGTCTATACCTGGCGCTACGACCTCCGCCCCGTCACGGCAGCCGGCGTCACCGCCTTCTTCCTTGGCGGTCTGAGCTTCATTACGGCACAGTTCATCAAGATACTCGCGCTGATCCCGGGCAACCCCGTACTTGAAAAGGGCCCGGCAGTCATAGAGAAATGGGCGCACTGGCGCAGTGCGAACTGGCACAGCATCGTCGCGGAGCAGGGCGTGGGCTTCTTCTATGGACTGTCCATCGCGGTAACCATGGGCCTGCTTGCCTCACGGGCAAAGTCGCACGCCGGGGAACCCCGCGTCCGCAAATGGACCGAAGGGTTCGCCGTGGCGTTCATCCTCAATGTCCTTGTGTATGTGAACATGGTGAAATGTGTTGAGGACTGGACGTGCGAACGCGCCGGAGGATTTCGGTCCATGCCGCTCAGCATGAAAATGCCCCTCGTCAGCGGCGTCGAATTGTCCTCGTTCGTGTGGTTCACCCTTCTCTTTCTCTTGATTACCGCCTGTACCGTGGCAGTGATGGTGTCCCACACGCGGCGTCCCATTGCGGCCGTCCCCCGCACCTGGTTGGGCATCGGGCAGCTTTTCTTTCTCCTGTTCCTCTGGGCCATTGTCATTGGCAACTTTTTGCGTGCCGTGGTTGCCTTTGGCGACGGACGCCTCGCCACCGAGGGCATGATCGCTGTCAACGGCCTCATCGTCACCTATATTATCCTTGCCAAAGCGAGAGACAATGACCCCGTATCCATACGGGAGCCTGAAGGCTACGGACCGTTTATCGTGAAATGGACGATCACGGGATTGGTCGCCGCTGTCCTTTGCTCCACGGTGTATCTGAACGTCAACCGCAGTTTCTACGGAAACAAGCCCGACGGCTGGGGCGGTGCGCATCCCAACATGCGGTTTGGCCCGAACGCGGATTGGCGCGTGCGTCCCGTTGTAAAGAGCGTGATACACCGGTGACTACTATCAAATGATGCCGGGGATTTTCGGAAGAATGCCGGTATGGGAGCCCGTTGGGGCAGGCATGACGGCTTTCTTCGACCGACACAGAAGCGTGCGCAACGGGGAGCGGCGAAGCCTCTTGGGCAGTTGAGTTTGCCCGGTTCCGCGCAACGCAGTATGATAGAGGCTTTGGCACAACCCACATACGGAGCCGCGCATGAAGCAGGTCGTCATCAAGGCCGGAAAGGTCTGCGTCGAGGAGGTTCCCGTCCCGACCCTTGAGCCGGGTATGGTACTTGTCCGGGTATGCCGTTCTGCAATCAGTTCCGGAACCGAATCGGCGATGGTATCCGGGGGCGGTGCCCTGTCGCTGGCCATGAAACACCTGAAAAATCCACTCAGTGTCGAGAAGCTCAAACGCAAATTCGCCACCGTGGGGTTCAAGGGTACCGCCGACATCGTCCGGGCAAAACTTTCCGACCCCGCCACGCCGGGATACAGTTCGGCGGGCGTTATTGTGGAGGTGGGGGAGGGCGTTCCCGGATTCAGGGTGGGGGACAGGGTGGCCTGCGCCGGTGTCGGTTATGCCTGCCATGCCGAATACAATCTTGTGCCGCACCAACTGGTGACTCCCATTCCCGACCCTCTTGGATATGACGAAGCCGCTTTTGTGGCCATTGGCGCCATTGCCATGCAGGGTGTGCGCCGGGCAGAACCGCTCCTCGGCGAAACAATCGTCGTGATGGGCCTTGGACTGGTTGGCCGGATCACGGCCGGCCTGCTCCGTCTCAACGGGTGCCATGTTCTGGGTTACGACCCCGTCCGCGGCAAAGCGGCCCCCTTCACCGACCTGGCGTATTTTACGGACGCTGCGGAAGAGTTGGCGGCACTGACCACTGAGACCACGGCT
>CAZOMH010000510.1:0-3869 GCA_964580415.1 uncultured Nitrospirales bacterium | reverse complement strand
TCCAAAAAAACATGCTGAGCACATCCTTGCGCTCGGCCACCCAGGCCACCGACTCCACACGCAGGGGATTTACCGCCCAAAGGGCGGCCGCCAATGCGCTGGGCCAGGTCATTCTGGTCATGCGGGCAAGGACGAGGAACAGAAGGACCGAATTCAGCGTGTGAAAGACGACACTGGTGAGATGGTGCCCCCAGGGCCGCATGCCGTAGAGATCACAGTCCAGCATGTGGCTCATCCAGGTGATCGGATGCATATACATGGCCCGGTCGGTCGTGAACGCCCAAACCACGCCGGCCCAAGTCAAGCCCCCCCTTACTTCCGCATTTTCGGTGACATAGAGCTGGTCGTCATAAACACCAAATGCGTGGCATAGTGTCTGGCCGTAAATGGCAATACAACACAGGACCAACCCGGCGCAAATCCACCCTTTGCGGTATTTCACAGGCAAACACTCCGTCACAGGGTTGGTTCGGGTCACGACGGCAGGCGTTTCCGGGAAACGGACCTTGCTTCCCGGTCTCCGACTCGGGAGACGGCCACGGCTTAACCCGTTGGCCAATAGAACGTTGGACAAGACAGCAACCCATGCCGGTCCAGTGTACCCCAGGGAACGCCGCATTTCAACAGGGTGGAGGCGTTTTGAAGGCGGATTTTGTCCCCGGTGCCCGCTCCACTATAATCCGCTCCGGGGAATGGAAGTGTTGGTCTCGCGGCAGCGCGACAAACAGTCAAAGGTGTGCATGATGCCCCCAAAGCTCACAGAATTACGCTCTTTCTTGCTGGATATGGACGGTACTGTCTATTTGGGACCCAATCCCATTCCCGGCGCCGCGGCGTTTATTCAGTTCTTAAGGAACAGCGGGCGGAAGTTCCTGTTCCTGACCAATAACCCAACTTCCGATGCCGCCCGGTATGCGGAGAAACTGCGCGGCATGGGTATCGGAGCAGTTCCGCAAGAGGTGCTTACCGCGGGTGCCGCCACGGCCGATTATCTGGCGCATCACACGCCGTACCGCCGCGTGTTCGTGCTGGGCACGCCCTGTTTCGAGGACGAACTGCGGCGTGCGGACATCGTGCCGACGGAGCAGGACGCCGAGGCGGTGGTGTTGTCCTTTGACACCACCCTGACCTATGCCAAGCTCAAACAGGCCTGCCTGCTCCTGAAAAAGGGGCTGCCCTACATCGCCACAAACCCCGACCGCGTCTGTCCCACGGAATACGGCTATATTCCCGACTGCGGCGCCATGGCCGCGCTGCTCGCCGAGGCCACCGGGGGCCGCATGCCCCTGTTCATCGGCAAGCCCGCCCCCGAATTCGCGCGCATGGCCATGGAACGGCTCGGCGCCGACCCAGACAGTACGGCCATGGTCGGCGACCGAATCTACACCGACATGGAGATGGCGCGGCGCGCCTCCATGGCTTCCATTCTGGTGCTCAGCGGGGAGACAACGCCAGAGGCGCTTGACCGTGCCGAATGGCGGCCCGATTTTGTGTTTCCCTCCGTGCGCGAATTGCGGGCGGCCCTGGAGTGAGTTGCGAATTGTGAACCGCGGGGAGAATGAAACCTTTTGCGGCCTTTGCCTGTCCGATTGCGCAACAGGAGATTCCGCACATGCGCTTCCGAAAAGGCTTCACACTGATAGAACTGCTCGTTGTCATCGGCATCATCGGTGTGCTTGCGGCCATCCTGCTGCCCGCCCTTGCCCGCGCCCGCGAGGCGGCCCGGCGCGCCTCCTGCCAGAACAACCTGAAGCAAATGGGCCTGTCCTTCAAGATGTACTCGAATGAGAGCAAGGGATCATTCCCTCCGATTCGCGGAAGAAACTGCGACGGTTCGCATCCGGATGCGTTTGCCGCCTCACCCGACATGACGGCCATGTATCCGGAATATGTCACCGATTTTGCCGTGCTCATTTGCCCCAGTTCCCCCTATACGGGCACGCCGCTGGAACTGTGGGACCAGGGCAAGAATCCCTCCACGGCCTGGGAGTATGCAAAGAAAGAAGGGAAAATGCCTTCGGCAGGCAACGGCAAGGTGGAACCCTGCGAGGTGTATGACCATCCCTACCTGTATTTCGGCTGGGCGCTCAGTTCGCCGCTGATCAACGATGCCGAGACGATCAACAATCTCGAATTCGACCTGCTGGACCCGGCAGACAGCCTGTTCCAGCAGATAGCCTCGGATTACAGGAAGGCCGACCAGGATTGGAAGCTCACCCGACCGCTGTCGGCCAAGCTTTCCGGGCCCATCGTCTACCGCACCCGCGAGGGCATTGAGCGGTTCTTCGTGACCGACATCAACAACGCAGGCGCCGCGTCACAGGCCCAGACCGATATCCCCGTCATGTGGGATGCCCTGTCCGGCGAGGACCCCAGCCATTACAACCACATTCCCGGCGGCAGCAATGTGCTGTTCATGGACGGGCACGTGGAGTTCCTGAAGTGGGTCGGCGGCACGGGCACCCCGAACACGGGCAATCGTTTCCCCGTCAACGGCGGCGGACTCATGATTCACCGCTCCACGCATACCGGTCACCACACGCAGGGGTGAGTAGGGCGGACGGCCCTTGCGGATTCCGCCTTTCTTCCCGAAACGAGCGCGGTATTCGAATTTATCAGGGGAAGCGCCCCTGGGTTTTCCGTGAGGGTTGCGGGGCCAAAACAGGAACAGACCCGGCTCCGCGTTCTTTCGCTGGGGTCAGTCCCGGTTTCGGCCCCGAATGTGTGGCAGACATTCTTGTCTGCCGTCTTATTCTGACCGGCATTACGGGTGACGAGAAAGTACTGTGGGGAAACTCTCATCGTAAATCCGCAAAAGCGCCGAAACGTTAGGAGGGTCGGGGTTGGTTTGCCGCAGTCATGGCACCGTTCTCTTTCAAATACCCCCCCGGCCAAGCATCCGCCTTTCGAAAACACCCGCACGCATGGGGTATCATTGCGGCGCGCCGTTGGTTGGCGTGGAGTGAACTGTGATGTCCGTTGAAAACACCCTCCCCCCCGTGCTCGCCCTCACCATGGGCGATGTGAACGGGGTGGGACCAGAAATACTTGCAAAAGCCCTGGCCCGACCCGAACCGTGGCGATGGTGCCGGCCGGTGGTGTTTGGCTCCGTCCGCGCGCTGGACGAGGCCCGGCGCTTTGCGCCGGAATGCCCGTCGCCGGTGTCGGTGGCCGATGTGGCCGCGGCGCTCGCGGTAAAAGACGCCGTTCCCGTGGTGGAATGGGGCGTTACGGTTCCCGCGCCGCGTCCGGGCGTTCTTGACCCGCAGGCGGGCGGTGCCGCGGTGGTCTGGATAGAGGCGGCGGTGCGCGAGGCCATGGCCAAACGCATCGCAGGCATGGTCACCTGCCCGATCAGCAAGGAGTGCATCATTCAGGCGGGTTGCGCGCACACGGGCCATACGACCCTAATTGCGGCCATGACGGGCGCGCCGGACTACCGGATGTGCCTCTTCACGGACACGATGCGCATCGTCCACATCACGGCGCACCTGTCGCTGCGCAACGCGATCGACAGCGTGCGCAAGGACCGCATCCTGCGCACCATCAACATTGCCCACGCCGCGCTGCGCCGCATGGGCATGGCCCGGCCGCGGGTGGCCGTGGCGGCGCTGAACCCGCACGCGGGCGAGGCGGGCACTTTTGGCCGCGAAGAAATCGACGAGATTGCGCCCGCCGTGGATGCGGCGCGCGGCATGGGCGTGGACTGCTCGGGGCCCTGGCCGCCGGACACCGTGTTCAAGCGCATGCAGGACGGGGAGTTTGACGTGGTTATCGCGATGTACCACGACCAGGGCCATATCCCGCTCAAGCTCATCGCCATGGACGAGGGGGTAAACGTGACGCTGGGCATCCCCATCGTGCGCACC
>CAZOMH010000509.1:0-3870 GCA_964580415.1 uncultured Nitrospirales bacterium | reverse complement strand
CACGCATCATCTTGTCGTATATATGCACCGCCGCCTGCGGATGCCATTGGTCGCCGTCGCATTCCAGCCAGGGGATGGGCCAGCGCACACGGGTCGCCGGGAGCGCATGATAGATAGAGTCCACCTTCGGCCTTGCCGATATGAAGTCGAGCGAGGAAAAGACGACCTCCTTGGGCAGAATCCTGTCGAGCCCGGCATAGTATTCGGCGGAAAGCAGGCGGTCCTCGCCGCCCCAGCCGGAGATCACCAGTTTTGGGGCCTGTTCGCGCCGTGACAGCGCGCGCAGCGCCAGCCAGGAAAATTGCTCCAGCCGCGCCCCTTCGGCGGCGCGGGCCCGCTTCCCCGCCTCCGTGTTCTGGAAGAGTGGCGTGGCGCCTTCGGTGCGATCCACAACCCGCGTGAAAGGCCTGCGCCGCTCCATGCCAAAGAACTGAATCGGGCTTTCGGACGGCGCTGCCGCCGGCCGGGCCTCCCGGTTTTGCTGTTCGGCAACCCCCCGGACACCCTGTGCCTCGGCCTGCCAGAGAAACACGTATTCGAGCATGGGGTAGAAATCGAGCACCGCGTTGAACCGCTTGATGAAGCGCTCGCACACGTCGGGCTGCGTGGGGTCGCCGGTAATCTCAAACCCCAGCGCGGGATGCACCCCGCGCTTGCGCGCGTAGGCAAATGCGTCGCGCAAAACAATCTTCTCCCGGCGCACGGCATCATCGGTGCCGCGCCCCTCGACCGTCGAGACCGCGCCGAAATACGGATCAAGGTAGAGTTTGTCCGTGCCGAAGGCGAACTGATCCACCCGCGTGCCCGAGGTGCCCCATGCGGGGCTGCCGGTGTTGAGCAGCGGTGCCCCCTCTTTCATCTTGCCGCAATCCTCATAGGCGGCAAAGGGCTCGGCGTCGTAGGTGTGGAAGGTAAGGAAGTTTGCACCCGACCGGATAAGCTGATCCACAATGGCGCGGTGATCAATGGGATCCCACGCGGTGGGACTGTTGAAGAAGTTGTACCAGGGCAGCACGCCGCGCACGGAAAATACCGGGCCCGCCTCGATGGGTCCGTCGCCGGGCAGTGTTTCCGGCAACACCGGAGGCACGCTCTCGCTGCCAAGATAGAAGCGGTAACCCAGCGCGCGGAGCAGACCGTAGACACCGTTCACCACGCCCTGCGGCGTGCCTCCGGCCACGCTGACGGCGTACACGCCGTTGCGCTGCCCCCCCGTGATACGGCAAGCCTCGCCCTGAACAGATTCGTCCCGCTCCAGCACAACTGCCGGAACAGGAGCGCCTTCCCAAGTGCCCCGGGACATCACCTTTACGGCGGTGTCGGTCACCTGCCCCAGATACCGGGCAAGATCGACGGTCGCCAACCGTTCCATATCGTCCTGTGTGCCCGTGACAACGGCACCCCAAGGGGCCGCCATGGATGCCGTTGCGACGAGAAGGCCGGACAAAACCACCAATGCTTGGAAACGCATGATTTTCAGACTCCTTGGGGATGGTACTTGAACGGGCAGGCCAATGCCGCAAAAGTTATGCCTTGGCGGCAGGACGCTTGAGCAGGTTGTTCTTGATCCAGCCAAAATTGAGAATGACGTGCAGCGCGATGCCGGTGACGAGCAATATGCCGCCGCCCTCATGCACGGTTTCAAACACCCTGGCGGGAAGTTTGTCCGCAAGCAGGCCCGTACCGGCCTGCGAAAACACCAGCAGACCGATAAACGGGTTCAGGATACGCAGGGCCGTGTTCTTCATTGGACCTCTCCATCGGGTTTCAACATGCGCACGCGAAATGCGGCGGCGGGATTTCCGTCCGCACCAAAATCGCCGTGCAGTACGGGCCAAAATTCCGCCGCGGGTTCGCGGGGGAAGCCGGTTGTCTTGAGTGCGAAATCCATTCGGGCGCGTTCTCCCGGCGCCACCGTCACGGGACCGCCCAACGGTTCAATGGTCCAGCCTCCGGGCAGATCAAACTTGCCCACGTCGCCCCGTACGGCCTTTTGGGAAAAATTGTACACCCACACGGCAAGCGGTGTCTCGCTGCCGGGCGTCAGCACATAGTCGTACTCCTCGGTCCACTCGGGCTTGAACAGGCGCACTTCGGCTTTCGGCAGGTCTGCCTGAAGCACCACCGGACAGGGCTTCCCCTCCCGCCACTCACTGCGCGGCACGGGTGCGAACGGCAACCGGTCACAGCCTCCTGCGGGCAGTGTTTCGAACACGGGCGCGCCCGTCAAGACCTCCGGAGCCTCGACGGAACGCCCGAGATAGTCGATGCACTTGCCCCTGGGCACCCTGTCAAACCGGGGCATGGGCGTGCGCTGCATTCCGCGCGCCTCCCATTCTCCGCTGTTCTCGGCCCACTTCACGAGCACGTCACGGTCCTTGCCGCGAAAAGCGACCAGTCGCACCCCCGGCGTCTCCTTGAACGACAGGCTGCCGATGCAGTGTGTGCCGCGCAGCGCGCGCGCCGTCACCGCGAGCGCCACGTAGCCGGGACGGGGCGTCATGTCCTTGCGCAGCAGGCCAAACTGCACTGTTGTTTCCATGTACTGTCCGAGGATGAAATGGAAATGGCGCGCCGCGCCCGCGGCCAGGCTGTCCGCGCAGGACTGGGCAATGAACTGCGCCTTGAGCAGGGCAAGCGCGGGACTCAATTCGCCGCCCACGGCGTCCTTCTCCGCATGAATTCCCCGGTCCGACTCGGTCACCCAGATGGGGCGGCCCGATGCGGCGTCACGGGCATGCTGCCACAGATCGGCGTAGCCCATGTTCCAGTCGTAGGAATGTATGCTGTAGGTGTCGAAGTAGGGCCAAGTCTCGTTAAGCACCACGCAGTGCGCCAGCGACGGTGTGTTGATCCCGGCGATGGGCATCCAGCACACCGGCAGTTTTGCGTCGCCCTCCTTGAACCCCAGCCAGGCCGCCTTTTGCCACGCGCACATCAGGTGCGGCGGCCATGAACCGAAACTGCCGCAGTTGCCCTCGTTCCACGGTTCCCAGGCCTGCACAGAACCGTGAAAGCGCATGGCGAGCGTCTTGCAGATGGCATGCACCGCGCGCAGATCAGGCAGTTCGCGATCTTTGCCCTGCTCCTGCTTTGGCCGTATCGCCGGGGGGATGTCGTGAAACACCTGGAGCACGTCCATGCCCAGTTTGTGCTGCAGATTCGCCATGCGGTCGTATTTCGTGGGCGGCGCCTCTTTGCCCGGCTCCGGCTCAATCTCGCGCCAGCGCAGCCGGTCGCGTACCCAGCCCACACCCGTGCGTCTCGCCAGGTCAGCCATGCGCTCCCGGTCACGGTCCGTGTCCGGAGCGGTCCATGACAGCGCCACATCCACCGCGACGGGGGAATCTTCTTTGCGGTATTGTGGCAGTGGGGGAAGAATGGCCGCCGTGGTCCAGCCGAGATAATTCACGGGCGGTTCGACAAAGTCCACGCGGTACCAGCCTGTTTTAAGCCCACCCAAATCCACCGTGTCCCCAAGTTCGCCAGAGCGCAACACATTGCCCCAGTCATCGCGGACTTCGTACCGTTTGGCCTTGCCGGCCACCTCGGGCGGCACACGCACCAGCTTCTTTTCACGCGGAAGGAACACGTTTGCGCCCGCACCGTTCGCGGACATCACGTTCAGGTCATAGTAGAGCGGTGGTGCCGACGGAAACATGTCGGAACCCGCGTGCACCCCGCAACAGAATGCGCAGGCCGCAACGCACACCGCCAGAACACGCCAATTGTTCACGGTATCGGCCGCCTTATGCTCCGCGCCATGCCCGGCGCAACCCATTCGAGCCCTATGACCGCACCAGTACACCCAAGCCCGTGCGGTCGCAACGGGTTACTTTAGCATAAAGAACACGCCTTACCGGCACGCTC
>CAZOMH010000508.1:0-3896 GCA_964580415.1 uncultured Nitrospirales bacterium | reverse complement strand
GCTCATGCCGCTCATGCCGCTCATGCCGCTGCTGCCGTAGCCGCCGCTCATGCCGCCCATGCCGCTCATGCCGCTGCTGCCGTAGCCGCCGCTCATGCCACCGCTGTTGCCGTAACCGCCGCTGTTGTTGTTCCTGTTGCCGCCGGCACCGCCGAAACGGTTGCGAAGCACCAGTTTGAACAGGGTCTCAGAACCAGCGTTGCGCAACTCATAGTAACGGGTTTCGAGCTTCTCAAAGGATTCCCGGCGAATAATCTCGGGTTTGCTGATCCAGATAAATCCCGGCTGAACGGAGTAGTCCAGCCCTAGCGGACGCAGAAGCGCCTGCAGTGCCTCGGCCAGACTGACGTTCTTCAGGTTGATGTAGGGAACAATGCCGCTGGACTTCGAACCATAAACGGCATCCCCGTTGCCAACAGCACGCTGGCCGTTAAGTCCGTTGGGACCGCCGGGCTGGTTGCCCGCATTTGCCGGGAATTGCATGCCACCGGGGCGGCCACCGCCGGGAGCCATACCGCCGCCCATCTGGGGCATTCCGCCGGGCGCGCCGCCGGGAGCACCGGGGAAGGCTCCGGGAGCCCCCCCGAAAGGCGGAGTGCCGGGCGTGGCGGCACCGGCCGCCGGCTGGGGCTGAACCTTTTTCGGCGGTTCAACCGCACGGTTGTCAATAACGATGTTTATGTCCCAACTGTCTGAAATGAAGTTCACAATCTCGCTAAGGTGAATGTCTTCAAATTCAACACTGACGGGGGATTCAAGCACGCCCTCAATGACAGTTTTTTCCTTGGTCTGGTTATAGGATTCCTCAATCTGGGGTACTGAGAAACGGAACGGCTTGATGCCGCGGGCGTCAGCGCCTTCGGGCAGGCGTTTGGACCGCTCGATATAATTGCGGATCATGGAGCGGTCTTCGTCCACCCCCTTGAGCGCTTCCTTGCCGTCCGCATCGTGGGCCCCAATCGTGGCCTTGTGCAGTCCCTCCTTCGCCTCAATGTTGTTGGGGTCAATAAGAAGGATATTGCTGTAGATTTCGACGGCCACACTGTAGCGTTCCGCTTCTATATAACGCTGCGCGTCAACCAGCAGCTGCTTGACGCGTCCGCGGCGCACTTCGTCGGCGGACTGCTGGATATTCTCGCCCTTCTTGGCGATGGACTCGGCGTCGATGGCCTCAAAGGCCGCAGGCGCCGCGGCCGCTTCGCCGCCGACCAGCGACTGCTGGAGCCGCGTGTTGGCCTTCTCCTGGAAGACGCGCGCCTCTTTATGGTTGGGATCAAGGGCGAGCGCGCGGTTGAACTCGGTAAGAGCCTCCCGGTACAGGTCGCGCTTGTACAGATCGACGCCGCGGCGGAAATACAACTCCGCCTCGGAGACGCCTGTGACGTCGCCCGCCGCCGAAGGCGCTGACGCCGCGGCGGCTTCGACCGCGGCACCTCCCGGCGGCGCCGCAATCGGAGGCGCGGCCGCGGCCCCAGAATCAGCGGGTGGTGGAACGACCAAGGGGGCCTCGGCCGCCACCGCGGGCTTCGCGCTGTCCGCCGGCGCGCTTTGCGCCAGCACGGGCGCGGCTGCCAGCAAGATGGCCGCAACACAACCCAGCATGATGTTCCTTATGTCACGCGTACTCATTCTCATCCTCCCGCGGTTCTGGGCACAAGACCTGCCGGACATGCCACTCAGTGTCAGACCGCCGTTATTTTGACAAGGTAAAGGTCCGCGCATAGCGCTCCGAATATATCTCGACAGTTTTGCTGTCGAAATCTATCTTCTGCAACTCGTATTTCTCGAACTTTTCATTTTCCGAGTACCACTTGGTGGCACTTTCCGTGCGCAATTTTGCGCGCAACTGCCCGCCCGCATTCTGAATATCCATCAACTTGACATTCAGGTCCGCCGCGGAAACCTCCTGCTGCTTGGTGTCTGTCTTCTGCTGGCCGGAATAATACCAGAACGGGTTCCTGTTATACAGCGTCGCGTAGGTGTTGGGCACGTCCATTGGCGGACGGGGCGCCGGATCACCCGGCAGCTCTATGACCTTCAGTTCCTCGGGATCGGTCGGCAACTCCGCCATAGGCTGGGGCAGCGCGTCCCATTTGGGCGGCGGCGGCGGATTGACGACGCTGTAGACCCGGTACCCAAGGATGCCGACCATCACGAGAAGGACGAACAGCTCCTTGCTGTGCCAAAGCCAATTGCCTGCCTTTATGAACTTGTCTTTCAACGCTACCTTTCAGCGGCCTTAAGCCGGTCCTTTCCGCTTTGTCAATGCATATACAGTATGTTGTTCTTGATCCATTTCCACACCTTGCCAACGGCCCCGGGTTCCTCCACGGGAACCGTTGCCGGGGGTGGACGCATGGCGGTCGCGGCGGCGGCACCGGCCGGGGCGGCACCGGCCGCGCTCTGCTCGGTTTCGCTCTTTTCAATGAACGCCTTGCGGTATCTCGTCTGGCTCAGCAACATCGAAACCTGCAATTGCGGCTCGACATTGTATGCGATATAGGGGTAGGTAATCTTCAGCGCGTCAACCGAAAAATAGCGATCCCCGGTGCGCAAATCATCCATCATCTTGGTGAAGTCTTTTGTGGCAATGGTAAACTGAAGACCGATGGTCTGGGCGTTCATCATCTGCTTGAACTCGTCGGCAATACGCGGGGGCCACAGACGCATTTGCGTCACCTGGGGCACGTTGTACTTGAGCAGCAAACGGCACGCGGACAGTCCGTAGGCCAACTTGTCCAGATTGCGGTTCACATCGGCAACCGCGACATCACGGCCCTGCCATTCCTGGTCGGAGGCGGCGCCAAAGGCGCTGCGGAAGTCCTGCGGATAGGTGTCATAGCGCTGCCATTTTTTGTACAGCTCGCCGTAAAAGTCCTGGGCCATCTTGTTGGCCGTGTCGCTGTACCAGAACTTGACCATCCGCGCCGTGTCCTGGGCGGGTTTCTCATGATCAAACCAATCGCCGTAATTAAAGTATCCGGCCCGTTCCTCGCGCGCGGCGCGCCACGGCTGAAGCTTGTTCTGCCAGGCGTCTATGAGCAGTTCCGGCTTGTACCCGAAGAAAGTCTGCTTAAGGTCCTTGTAGGTTGTCTCAAGCGAAGCCCGCAGTTTTTCGTCCTTGTCGTACTGTGCAAACTGCGGCTGGATATATTTGAAGTACAAGCCCCCCAAGGCACCGAAAACGGCGACCAGCACCACAATTCCTATAATGCGTCCCTTGTCTTTCACGACGGGTTCCCCCCCGCCGCGTTGCCGCCTGGATTTGCGTTTGCGGGCGGTTTCGGCGGCACACCGGGAGCCGCCGGAGGCGGGGCTCCGGCACCGGAATTGGGCGCCTGTTCCGGCTTCTGATCCTTCTTGTTGGGCGAGGGACGATCCTTCGAACGCCGGAACTTGACCTCAATCGTAAACGAGAAGATGCCCTGCGCCGTCTGCGCCGATGCCTGATAATTTCCCGCTCCGGAACGGGCGCCGCCGGAACCGCCGCCCGCAACACCGGAATCGACCGGCGCATTGTAAAGGGTATCCCAGGAAACCTTCTGCACACTGCCCTCGCTGAACACCACTTTCTCCGCACTCAAGAACATGCCGTTCGGCATTTGCGTGGCGGCTTTGTTGAGCTCGTCCACAAATTCCGAAACGGCCTGGTCCGACTCGGCAAAACCGTGAACAATGAACCCGTTTTGCAGGGGCATGCTTGCCGTAACCATGTCGTCATTCTGCTGCCGCACCTGGCCCCCGCCGCCAAGCCCCCCACCGGAGGGACCGGGCCGCGCTCCACCCGCCGGGCCTGTCATTTTCGAATCGATACCCTGGAAACCAAGGCTCACACCACCCTGTTTCGGTCCCGATTGCTGTCCAAGACCGCCACCCGGCGCCGGAGGCCTGGGAAC
>CAZOMH010000507.1:0-3897 GCA_964580415.1 uncultured Nitrospirales bacterium | reverse complement strand
GGACTGGCTGCTGTTTGACCGTGACAAGTACACCAACGGGCTGAGCGGGGTCTACAAGGAAATCGGTCCGGCCTTCTGGAAAGTGATTGAAGCCGGTGGTGTGCCCGGACTGCGCACGGAAGGCACCGGCACCGACTCGGCCACGTGTCCGTTGATCGGTGTGGGCAATTTGACCGGTCCGGGTGTCTATCCTCCGAAGTATCTGGACGCATTTATGGACAAGGTGGAGATCGGCCCGGTTGCCGCGAATTGGATATCCGTTGCTCGCGGGGAAAGTCTGAGTGTACAGCATCAGGCACCGCTCAGTGCCAGGGTCACCGTTACCAATTTGGGTGAGGCCGCCTTGCTCTGTCCCCAAGAAGCCGCCGGCAGGGCCGGGGCTGTTTGGGTCACCGTTTCCGGTCCAAGGGAAGGAAAGATCGCTCTGCCCAAGACACTGAAGCGGTTCGAAACGATAGTGATTGAGGTTCCTCTCTCCGACAGCCCGATCACAGCCGACCAAGCGGTGGAAATTGGACTTTGCGCGGAGAACAGGATCGCCTTTGGCCCACGGTACCGCGTGCGTCTCACACCGTAGTGTCCGACAATGCCCGGGCTTCTTGCTGACGCGCATGGCGAATGGGATGACTGCCGGAATCTTCCGTCTGTTCTTTGTTCTTCGGAAGTTCCCTTTGTTATACTGGTCCGGTTAGAAGAGTTAGTTTATCACCTTAAGGATCAACAACCCGGGGAGACCTACGAATGAGCATTCAACCGCACGGTGGCGTACTGGTGAACCGTTTTGTGCAGTCGCCCGCCGAACGGGACGCTGCTGCCGCCAGGGCCGCCTCGCTGCCCAAGATTACGGTGGACGCCTACGCCTCCTTTGATATTGACGGTATTGCCAAGGGCATTTTCAGCCCGCTGACCGGATTCATGAACGAAGAACAGACACTTCGTGTCTTGGATTCCATGGAACTGGCCCCGGGAATTCCCTGGACTATTCCTATTCTTCTTGCTGTTTCGGAGGTTCAGGCCCGGGCTCTGGAGGTGGGAACGGACGTGGCGATTGAGGATGACCGGGGCGTTCTGGTTGCCATTCTTCACCTCGCCTCGAAGTTCACGCTGGACAAGAAGCACCTCGTGGAAAAGGTATACCGCACTGCGGATCAGGCGCATCCCGGTGTGGCCTACACCTACAGCATGGGCGAAGTCTTTCTCGCGGGCGATATCGACGTGCTTCAGGACCGCGAGGTTGAATTCCAGGAATACAACCTGACGCCGGCGCAGACACGGGCGGCCTTTGACGCGCGGAAGTGGCGCAGGATTGTCGCCTTCCAGACGCGCAATCCGATTCACAGGGCGCATGAATATCTGACCAAGTGCGCGCTCGAAATGTGCGACGGTCTGCTCATACACCCGCTGATGGGGACGACAAAGAGTGATGACATTCCCGGCGACGTGCGGATGCGCTGCTACCAGGTGCTGCTTGAGAAGTACTATCCGCAGGAACACGTGATGCTCTCCATCATGCCGGTGAACATGCGCTATGCCGGACCGCGCGAGGCGATCATGCACGCCGTCATTCGCAAGAACTACGGGTGCAGCCACTTTATTGTGGGGCGCGACCATGCCGGTGTCGGCAACTATTACGGCAGCTACGATGCCCACCATATTTTTGACGAAGTCGATCCGGCCGCCCTCGGGATAACGCCCATCTTCTTTGATCACACCTTCTACTCCAAGCGCACGGGGGAGATGGCCAGCAAGAAAACCTGTCCGGGCACGGCGGAAGAGCATGTGATGCTCAGCGGGACGAAGGTTCGGGAGATGTTGAGCCGCGGCGAAGCCCCCCCGGCGGAGTTCACCCGTCCCGAGGTTGCAAAGGTGCTGATTGACTGGGCTTTGGGCAGCGCGGGCGCCTGACGCGGAAAACAGGCAGATTTGCGGGCACCGGCACACCCGGGCTGTGTATAGTGGTGGAACGCGGATCGATTTGCTTTCCCGGCCGCCTTCGTGACTTGGATTGTACAGACCGAAAACTCCGCATCAACGGCGGGTCATTTGAAATGTTTCTGGGTGTGAGCACATTGACAGAACGGGGCCGTTCGTACCGGACGATGGACGACCGAATCGAGCTGCGTTTTTTGCAGAATGCAATGCGCGCGGTTCGGCTGGTGGACCCCGAGTTGCGGATTGTCGTTTTTACGGACGATGAGACGCACGACGCTTTTCCCGGGTTTGAACGGGTTCTTGTTCAGGGGCGCCGGTTGGGTGTCCTTGGAGGACGCGGGCACATGGTTGCCCATGCCGCAAGAAAGCTGGGTGTGGACACGGTGCTTGCGCCCATGTCCTGTCCCCTGCCCCCGCACCATTCCTTTGTGCAAATACTGTTGATCACGGATCTCCTTTTCTTGGGCGGCGTAAACGGTCGTGACAATGCGAAAGTGGACCGCCTGCCGCGGAATGTTCGCAGGGCGCTCAAGGCGTCCGGGGGGGTCATGTGTACCTCCTATGCGCTGCAGAAGTCCTGTTCCACACGGCTGAGTCTCGGTCTGGAGCGCATCTATGTTGCTTCTCCGGGCGTGTCCGACACGTTTCAGTCGGATATCGCCCCCGTTGCCGAGCCGCCCTATGCGCTCTTTCCCATGAACCGGTACACGCAACCGTGTGTGTCGGCGTTGCGCGAGGCGCTGCAGAAACGTCCGGAATTGTTTCCGCCTACCGTCGTGGTGGTCGGGCCTTCCGCGCCGAACGAGCCGGAGGACTGGGGCTGCGGCGCCATCCGTATCGAACGGTGTCCCGACACGGTGCTGGCATCACTGCTGCGCCACGCCGAATTGTTGATATATCCCGCGGTGGAGGACGGATGCGGCATGGCCGTCATGGAGGCGCTTAGGGCAGGCACCCCGGTGCTCACGGCGCGCACGGGGGCGCCCGCCGAGTGGGGCGGCAGTGTTCCCGCATATTGCGAGCCGGAAAACAGCACATCGATTATCCAGGCGCTGCGCAGGTTTCAGGACGAAACATCCTCCGAACGGGAGGACAGGCTGACCATGGGCCGCGGTTCGGCCGGCGAGGCCACATGGGAACGCTGCGCGTGGAAGGTCCTCGCCGCACTGAAGCACACATGAAACTGCCGGAGATGGCGGCCAGCAGTTCAACGGGGGGGAGCGGACGGCGTTTGGGGCAGATGGCGGCGGTATTGCCGCTGTTCCTTGTGATCGCTTCCATACTGGCCGGATGCGCGCTGGCGGACTTGGCGCTGTGGCTGGGCAAATGGGAAGACACGGGGCGTTCCGTGGATTTCCAGATGAGGCGCTTCGTGCTGAAGGACAGCTTTGGCGGGGGGAAATACACCGTTGCGGGCACCTACGAAATCGACCCCAACAAGTATCCGAAGCGGGTGGATTTTCTTGCGGAGCAGGTTTCCGTTGTGTTTGACTCGGATGACGGGGATGAGCTTGTTTTCCGCTCTGATGCCGACGATTCCGCCATTCGTGAAGTCCAAACGAGGGTGGCCGTTCTGGCCGCGTCTCCGGACGACGATGCGGCCGTTCGGCTGCTTGCCCTTTTCCTGCGTTCGCTGGTGCTTCAGGAGGCAACACCGGGTATTTACCGTATCAATATGTACACGGGCACGTATCTGGAGGTGGAATTGAACATGCCTGACGACGCGCGTCCGGCAGATTTTGGGCAGGGTTATGTGAAACGGGAGTATTGAGGGGAAAGTGCCAAAGAAAAGCCCGACGGCAGCGCCGGTTGTGGCCGACGCTGCCGTCGCAGCAAGACACGCGGAGAAAGTGGTCAGCCGTTGGTGCGCTGGAATTCGAGCATGAAGTCGCGCAGTGCCTGCGCGCCTTCGACGGGCATGGCGGTGTAGATGGAGGCGCGGCAGCCGCCGACGGACCGGTGGCC
>CAZOMH010000506.1:0-3902 GCA_964580415.1 uncultured Nitrospirales bacterium | reverse complement strand
CAGTGGATGCGGCAAGAGCACCCTGCTCAAGCACATGTGCGGTCTGCTGCGGCCGACTTCCGGGCGAATCGTGTTTCAGGGCAGTGACATTGCCAGCATGGACGAGGACCGGCTTGCCGTCATGCAGCAGTCCATCGGAATCGCCTTTCAGTCCAGCGGCCTGTTCAATTCGATGACGGTCGGCGACAATGTTGCCATGCCCATGGTCGAATTTGGAATGGTGGACCCCAGCCTGGTCAAGCCGCTTGTCCAGATGAAACTCAGCCTTGTGGGGCTTGCCCAGGCGGAACATCTCATGCCGAGCGATCTCTCGGGAGGCATGCGCAAGCGTGCCGGTCTTGCCCGCGCCATTGCCGTTGATCCCCCGCTGGTCTATTTTGACGAGCCCTCGGCCGGGCTCGATCCCATCATGGCCGCCGGGTTGGACGAGTTGATCATAAAGCTCAACCGGCTGCTTGGCACCACTTTTGTCATCGTCACGCATGAACTGGATTCGATTCGGCTCATCGCGGACCGCATTCTCATGCTGGACCGCGGCAAGGTGATTTTTCTCGGCACGCCCGGCGAGGCCGCGCAGTGCAAGCATGAGCGGGTAAAGCAGTTCTTTGAACGGCGTCCCGATGAACGCATAGAACAGCGGCAGCTCGCATGAGTTTGCCGCGCCAATACGAGGGTTAGCTCTGTGGCCACGCGAAAACAGAAAATCAAAGTCGGTGCCTTCCTTGGTGTGTGTATCGGCCTGATGGTTGCGGCAACCATGGTGATTACCGGCCTGTACAAGGCGCCGGGAACCTCCTATTGGCTGGAGTTTGACGAATCCATCCTGGGACTCTACGAGGGCGGACTGGTCGTGTATCTGGGTGTGCCCGTAGGAAAAGTCAAGGAAATCTTCGTCACTGAAAACCGAAAAGCGCATGTGGAAACCCTCATTGACCCGCACAAAGTCACGCTGCACAACGGTGTTCAGGGACAGTTGGTTCTTTACAGTCTTGCGGCGGGAACCATGGCCGTGGGGTTGGATGGCGGCAATCCGGAAGCCGGCCCCCTCGCTCCAAACAGCCAAATACCGACAAAAATGTCCACATTTGGTGCTGTAAGTTCGCAAATAACCGAAGTGATGGACCGGGTTTCCGGTATCGCGGAGAAAATTAACACCGAACTGGCCCAGCTTGATGACAAGGATGTCAAGGAGATTGTTGACCGGGTTAAGAGCGTTATGGAGAAGGGTGAAGGACTTGCCGACAAGGGGTCCGAATTTTTGACGGAGATTACAGATACGGTAAAAAAGGTGAAGGGAAATGTTGATCAGGTCATGAACGCGCTGGAGGGGCGCAGCAAGGACCTTGAGAAACTTGCCAACGACATGGACCGTCTTGTCGGCACGGCCGCAGACAAACTGCAGGAGTTCAACGTGCCCAAGACGCAGGAAAACCTCAACGAGGCACTGAAGAACATCGCCAGCCTGGCGGAGGAGATGGACAAGACCGTCAACAAACTCGGCACCGTCGCCGCCGATGTGTCCCATGAGACCGACAATGTGGAATACAGCCTTCGGGCCGCAGTGACCGATCTGCGCCGCACCTTTGAGAGCCTGCGGGTGCTGTTTGACCAGTTGCAGCAGGATCCTTCCCAACTGGTGCGCGGCAAGGCAAAGATCAAGACAGAGCCCTGAGAAGGGCATAACGACGGAGCAAAGGACGACATGAACAAGAGCCTGATTGCCGCCGGGCGTGCCCGGCGCACCGGAATCTTTGTGCTGTGCGCGGCACTCGGCCTGCTGGCCGGATGTCTGGGTCCGCGCGAGATTATCGGGCCGCGGACCTTTGTGATTCGCCCGGAGATGTCCGTTCCCCGGTCGGAAAAGACACTTACGGCCACGCTGGGTCTTCGCGACTTTTCCGCGCCGCAGCAGTACGACCGGCGGATGGTGGTGTTGGAGCCCGATTTTCGCCTGACAACCCGTTCGGACGATACTTGGGCAGAGCCACCCGCCGCCGCGCTCACCCGCTGCGTTACCGATGCGCTGGCGGCCACGGGACATTTCTCCGACGTGGGCGATGCGTTCAACATGGCCCATCCGGATATGATAATGACCGGCGAATTGCGGGCCTTTAACGAAAACCGCACCGTTCAGCCCCGGGTGGCCGAGGTGGAACTGCGTGTCGAACTGCGCGAAGCGCGGTCTCCCAAGGTGCTTTGGGCAGGGACGCTGCGCGAGGTTGAACCGATGGCCGGGGACAAGGAAAATGCCCTTGCCGTTGCCATGAATGCCGCGGTCAGCCGGGTTTGTGCAACGCTGGCGCGGTCGCTGTCCGCACTCGAATATGTTGCAGTGGACCCGGATGCGGCCTTGGACTTGGGCAAGAAGTGATTTTGTAAACGACCGGAGACGACCATGGGCGAACTGATTTACACCTTTGCCGCGATTGCCTCGCGGTTCAAGAACGGCAAGACCTCTTTGCTGGGCATGCAACGGCTGGCCGACACGCTGCACCCGCACGGGGTGCCGATCACCTGGCTTGTCAGCGTTGATTCGGCCCGGGTTGCGGCCAACGAACTGACTGAATGGCATGACCAGTTCGGCGACGATGTCGCCGTGGCCCCGCCCGAGTTGTCGATTCCCCCGCTCAACATGTCCGGTTCCTTTGCCGAACGCCGTGACCGCCTGGCGGGCTATCGCGAGGCCATACAGCAGGTGCTTCCCTGGGCCGAATGCCGGATTGTCTCAGGCCACACGGACCCCGAAATCGTGAAGATGTGCGCCGAATTGGGCTTCGAAGGGTTGTGGGGATTTTGCTGGGAACAGATTGAGGTGGACCATATTACCGACCGGGGCTGTCCCTGGGGCTTTTATTACATGCACCCGGAGGACCGGCTGCGCCCGGCCGAGGGCCGCAGTCCGGTTGCGCTCGAGTGGACCGCGCGCGACCTGCTCAAGAGTTATCACAGCGGCAACCCCTGCCTTTACTCGACCGACCCCAACGATGTGGCCCGGGGCTCCATATGTTCCTGGGAAAACATTGACTATTGGAAAGCGCTTGCCGACAATTATCTGCGGAATACGCGCTACAACGAGCAGGTATTTCTGCTCCAGCACCAGGAGGCGCACGAGACGGAGATCGCCGACGGATGGCGGTGCTACACCGAGGAGGACATCCGCGAGTCGCTGGTTATGCTCGACCGCTTTGTCGATTATATTAAGCCCAATGTGCGCATGATGACGCTGTCCGATGCCGTGCGCGCCTACCGTTCGCAGAACGAGAAGACCGCCTCTTCCTATATGCTTTGGGAGGACTCCCCCACGCCGCCGCCCAATCCCGATTTTGCGTGGAACACCTGTCCGGGCCCCTGGCCGCGAACCTTTCTGCATTATGACACCGGAGCCCAGATGGTGTTTGTCGAGGGACAGGTGCAGCCGGTGTGCATCCGCAATTACGGCAAACCCTGGGACACGGCGGATTTCTACGCCGAAACGCACATACCCCGCCCCCGGCTCATCAAGAATACTCAGCACACCTGGAGCCGGGAGATAGAGGTCGAAGTGGACAGCCCCAAGGCGATGCCCTATGGATTCGCCCTTTGGGGGGACTATTGCCTGTACCAAATCGGCGAAGCACCCGGTCTTGTCGAAGGCAAGATTCTGCCCCGTGAACTGCTCTTTCTACGGTACGATCTTCAACCCGGAACAAACCGTTTCACAGTCAAACTCCAGGGCAAATAACAAGGATACAAGATCGCAATGAAGCACAAACTCCTCCTGATTTCCGCTCTCTGCTGTATCACCGCCGCCGCATGGGCGGCCGACTGTCCCGACAAGGCGGGTGTCCCCTGCCGCGTCCTTTCCGTTTCGGACTATTTGGACAAAATGAAGGCCGGCTGGATCGGCCAGATGTGCGGTGTCG
>CAZOMH010000505.1:0-3912 GCA_964580415.1 uncultured Nitrospirales bacterium | reverse complement strand
CGCTTTCGGAACCTCAACCGTGTCGCTCTGCTGCCCCCTCATCAAACCTCCATGCCCGGTGTGCGCGCCCGAAGCCGTCCACCATACGCGCCCCGCACAACAACACTCCGCCCCCGCCTTCACCGCTTCCGCGCGCCAAACCGGCCAGTGAATGTGTTTATCATCGCAAGAACATGCGCAAAAGTCAACCGGCCGTGCCGGGGCAATTGAAATGATTGGCGCAACCCGCCATACTCAACCAGGGTCGTATACGGTGTCCAATCCCAATTGGCCGGGAAACAACCATGAAAAGGACTTTGAGAATGCTCGTGAACAGACGATGCCTTGGCGTGACATGCGGGCTCCCGAAGTTCCAGTCGGCGGCGGGCGGCGTTTTGTGTGCCGTGGCCGTGCTGCTGGCGGGGCTTGCGGAAGGTGGTTGTGCGGCGGCGGCCAACGCACCGGTGCCTCCCGAAATCAAGGACAAGACACTTGTCGCGTGGGTATACCCGGCCAATCTGACGCAACGGGGCGGCAGCGTGCTGACCATTGATCAGCGCAGCACTTTCGACGGCATCGTCTTTGGCGAGTGCGCGCCGGGCAAGTGGATGGCCGGAAGCAACAACTACCTGCGCACGCAGCAGGACCAGGGCTCCAATGCGGCCGAGACCGCCGGGCCGGAAACGCTCGTGCAGATCGCCGTGGTCTATTCGGGAAAACACGTCGCGCTCTACCGCAACGGCACGCCCTATGCCGCATATGACACGGCCGAACCGCAAATTTTCGAGGACGGGGCCGTTGCAGTGATCGGACTGCGCCATTTGGACCGGCGCGGCGCGCAAAACGCCTATTTCGCGGGCGCTGTCGAGGAGGCGCGCATCTACAACACCGCGCTCAGCGCCGAAGACCTCGCAAAACTCGCGCCCAACACCGCATCACAGCCCGCCCCCCTGGCCTGCTGGACCTTTGAAGACGGCAGCCTGAAGGATTCCGCAGGCACCTTCGGCGACGGCATCCTCGTCGGTGGCGCGAAAATAGAAAATGGCCGACTGGTCCTTGATGGTGTGGATGACTACATGATGACGCCGGGCAACACCGCCGTGGGTGCCGCGTCCCCCCTCCACTTCCGGCCCGCCGCAGGCGTGATGGCCGACACAATCCCCTTCTTCTGGAAGGGCGAATACCACATCTTCTACCTGCGCGGCAGTATCGGCAAGGTTCCCTGGGAACACGTCGTCTCGACTGACCTGATTCACTGGCGCGAACTGCCTACCGCGCTGGTTTCAGACGGGGCAGAGGACAGTCCCGACGGCTGCCACATGTTCACCGGTAGCGTTGTCGAACATGACGGCACCTTCCACATTTACTACACCGGCCACAATCCCAAGAATCCCGAAGGCCAGGAATTCACCATGCACGCCACGAGTCCGGATTTGATCACCTGGACCAAGCATCCGGAGGACAAGATCGGCCCCGACGGCGTCATCTACGCAAACAAACCGCAGAACCGGAACTGGCGCGATTCCTATGTCTTTTGGAACGACGCCGAGAAGCAGTTCTGGATGCTCGTCATCGCCGACAGCATCGCCGAGAAAAAACCCGTCCAGGGGCTGCTCATTTCAAAGGACCTCAAGACCTGGACATATGAAAAGCCGCTGGAGGATGCCGACGGGCAGGAATGTCCCGACCTCTTCCAAATCGGCGACACGTGGTACCTGATCGGCGGGGACCATTACCTCTCCGCAAAGAACCCGCGCGGCCCCTACACCCGCCCGGCCTTCTGCATGATTGACCGGCCCGGCGTCTATGCCGCCAAGCGCATGTTTGACGGTACGCGGCACATCTGGTCCGGCTGGGCATGGGACACCTCCACCCTGCGCGACGGCGACAACGGCATCTGGGGCGGCGACCAATGTCTCCCGCGCGAAATCTATCCGGGACCCGACGGCCAGCTCTTCTGCAAGCCCGCGCGGGAGATCGAGGCGGCCTTCCCCAATCCCGCAGCATTGCAGCCCGAAACACTCCAGGGCACTTGGAAGAATGACGGCGACCGGTTGACGGGCGTTACCGAAGGGGGCGGCAAAGCCGCATGCCGTTACGCCACGCCGTCCGACTACATGTTCACCTGTACGTTCCGCCTCGACCCGAACGCGAATATCAGCTTCCTGATGCGCCAGAACGCCGCCAGAGACCGGGCCTACCGCTTCACGGTGCGTCCCGGCGTGAAACAAGCCGCGCTCAGCGGGGAAAACATCAACCGCGTCCATGACAACGTAATCGTGGACACCGGAAAACCCGTCACGGTAAAGGGTTTCGTGCTTGGCAGCCTCGTCGAATGCTTTATCAACGACAGCTACGCCTTCACCCGCCGCGCCTACAACCTGCATGCCGGCGACCTCGGCATCGAGGTGGAAAACGGCGGCGTTGAAATCCTCGACATGCGCATCGGCACCCCCGCGCCCGCCGCGGTGGCCCCGCTACCGTTCGACGATTCCGGATTCGTCCCCCTGTTCGACGGTAAGACGCTCACCGGCTGGGAAAGCCCGGACATGAGTTACTGGACCGTTGAGGACGGTGCGATAACCGGACGCATCTCGAAGGAGCATCCGTTGACAGTCAACCAGTACCTTGTCTGGGAAGGCGGCGCGATGGACGATTACGAGTTGAAGATGAACTACCGCATGTGGGGCGACGCCGCGTCCAACGGCGGCTTCCAGTTCCGCAGCAAACTCCTGCCCGACCACGACATCGCCGGCTACCAGATGGACAACAACCTGAAAACGGACTGGCTCGTCCGGCTCTACGACGAACATGGCCGTGAGGACCTGGCCCTGCGCGGACAGCAGACCAGTTTCCTGCCCGATGGCATCAAGACGGTCCTGCCCATTCCCGAGGCGCAGGGCCCCGCCCTTTTCAAACTGGAAGACTGGCATGAGTACCGCCTGGTCTGCTGCGGCACGCACCTCACCCTGTACGTAAACGGCCGGCGCGTGGCCGAGGTCATGGATGACGACCCGGCCCAACTGGACCGTTCAGGCATCCTGGGCCTGCAACTGCACAGCGGCGAACCGGTCACGGTGCAGTTCAAAGACATCATGTACAAGCGGCTCCGCCCGGGAAAATAGGGCGCGTTCCGTCCACCACACCGAAGGTTTTTCATGCGACAAGGACCGGACCCAATAGACGAACGCGGGCAGCAAGGCGGCCGAGCGCGGCACACGCCTCGTCGCGTGGATTACGGCGGCGGCCATGGTGGCCGAGATTTTCGCCGGATGGTGGTTCAACTCGATGGCGCTGCTCGCCGACGGCTGGCACATGAGTTCCCACGCCGCGGCCATCGGGCTGAGCGCCCTGTCCTACGCCGCTGCGCGCCGTTACGCGCGCGACCCACGGTTTGCCTTCGGCACCTGGAAGATTGAGGTGCTGGGCGGTTTTTCCAGCGCCGTGTTCCTGCTGGGCGTTGCCGCGGTCATGGTGTTTGGCTCTGTGGAGCGGCTCTTCTCGCCCATGTCCATCCACTACCGCGAGGCGATGCTCGTGGCCGTGCTTGGCCTTGCGGTGAACGTGGCCTGCGCCATGATACTCGGCCGCGCCCACGGGGATGGGCATGAACACGCGCACGGCGGGCACCCCCATCACCACGACCTCAACCTGAAATCGGCCTATGTGCATGTCCTCGCCGATGCGGCCACCTCGGTGCTCGCCATCATCGCACTGGCCGGCGGCCTCCTCTGCGGATGGTCCTGGCTCGACCCCGTCATGGGCATCGTCGGCGCCACACTCATCGCCGTCTGGGCGAAGAACCTCATCGCCGAAACCGGCCGCGTGCTGCTGGACCGCGAGATGGACCACCCCGTAGTCGATGAAATCCGGGAGTGCGTCGAAACCGGCGCAACGCACATCACCGACCTCCACGTCTGGCGCGTGGGAAGG
>CAZOMH010000504.1:0-3926 GCA_964580415.1 uncultured Nitrospirales bacterium | reverse complement strand
CGGTTGAAAACACAACCTGCTGGCCGCCGCTGCGGAAAGGCTTTAATGACATTGAACGCTTCGGGCACTTTGTTTTCAGCGCCGCCCCTCCGGCCGCCCCGCAGCCCGCAGCGGTTGAGGCGCAACTCAACGCCCCCTTTAATCAGTACCTGAAGGAGCAGTGCGCCGCCAAAATCGAATCCGCCGGACAGGTTGAGCTGCTGGCGGCGCTGGATAATCCCGCGCTGGCGGCGGAGTCCAAGCCCGTCAGGGAGGTCCTGGCGCAGTTGACGGCGTTGCGGGACCGCGCCGATGCCGATCCGGACGACAGGGTTGTCATGCTCACGACGTGGCGCAACCTGATGGATCTGTTTTCTGAAAAAGCGAAAAAGCTCAATATCCCTTTAGTGAAAGTCCCCCTGAAAAAGCTGGCACTGGAGATTCATGCGCGGCAGGCGAAGGACATCAAAGTATGGGTCAACGGCAAAGCCGTCGCTGCACAGGATGGCCCATTTCCTCTGACCCTGCGCGAAGGGCTGAACGTGATCGCCCTGACGGCGACGGCGGACGGGAAAACGCCAGGGCTGCGCATTTCCATTCCCGGCCAGAGTGAGCTTGAAAGCCGCTGGCGTGTTGGCGCCGCCTCCAATGACGCCTGGCTGACTGCGGCTTTCGACGACCGTTCATGGAAAAAAGCGGAACTGGACAAGGACGGATATCTTTCTGTGCCCGAAGGCGGCACCGGAAATGTGTGTTTCCGTCAAAACATTCTCTGGAGCGAGCATTATTACAGCGGCCTGCTCTGCCTTACCCCAAAAGTGCGCGAGTGGGGGTTCTCCGAGAAAAGCATGGAAACGCTTTTCCATGTGCTCTATTCACCGCTGAGTTTTCCGCTTGAGGACTATGAGTTCGTGCTGGACGTGCCCAAGGGCTTCAGCCTGCTTGAGGAGAAATATGACAAGGCCTACAAGGACGATAAGGGGGGGCGGCTTTCCCGGCGGCCGGAGAAAGTGACCATGGAAGAAATTCAGCGCGACAGCCAGCCCTATACCCGTTATCGCTTTGCGTATGAATCCAAGTTCGTCCCGTCCGGCAAACCGAACCAGATGGCGCTGATACCGATTTTGCTGAACGAATTTAAAAGCGCAGACAAGACCTGCACATTTTATTTCCGGCGCATGGCTTCGGGCAATCTGACTGAATTGGAGCAGACCTTGCCGGTGCGCATCCTGCCCCCGGTCGACGGACGCATGCTGAAGAACGTCGCGATCGAGGTGTACTGCGGAACTCCTTGGCGCACCTTTTCCGGCGGGAGACTGTTTCCGGAACATCTCAATGCCGTCATGCGGCAAGCCCTGGACGCCGGATTCAATCGCTGGTTCATCGGTGCGTGGGAAGGCGAGTACGGGAGAAAAGTCCATGACCAGGTTGTCGAACGCGGCGGGAGCGTGGCTCTGGTCTACAACAATTATCCCCTCCACGGCAACAATCTCGGCGCAACAAGCGCACTGGGCCAATGGATGCGGGCTACACCGGAAACCCAGGCGCGTTTCTTTAAGGAGACCTCCGACTGGACCAAGCGCGGGCAATACTGCCCATCGTTTGTCACTGGCGAAGGGGCGAAGACGTTTAAGGAAACGGTTAAAAAGGATATCGGGGCGATGTTTCAAGGGGGGAAGGGCTCGAATTACATCGGCTTCCCCAAGGCCTCCCTTTATTGGACGGACTGGGAGGAAGTCCCCTGGATTGCAGCCGGCATGGGCTATGAGCCCGCACGCACCGGCGACGGGAGCTACTGCTTCTGTGAGCGCTGCAAAAAGGCATTCCGCAAATACGCCAAGCTTCCGGAAACGGCGGATCTTTCGGACGACCTCATCTGGAAGAACCACAAGTTTGAATGGAACTCGTTCCGTTATCAACTGGACGGGAGCATCAACGGCATCGTGCGCGAAGCGTGCAATGAGCTGGGGCTTCACTACATGGTGTATTCCGGCGTCCATGACAAGGAGTTCTACACAGCCTGCAAAGGCAAAATTGACGGCACCTTCACCGGCTGTCCTGGCGACGGCCGGGCGGACTCTGAAAGCCAAGCGTACCTTGACAGCGTCATGACGTTCTTCCGGGACGAAGTAGGCCTGCCCTCGATTATCGGGCAGCTGTTCGCCAGCTCGTACGATGAGGGGGGAGCCGTTAATGTGAGCGGGGGGCCGACCTGGGAGAAAGACGGCTTCCTCAACCCCAAGAGGGTGAAAACGCAAATCGTGCGGATGGTGGCGTCATTCCACGGCGGCGTGGATCTGAATGCCGCCATTGAGCGCTGCGCAGGCTCGCACTATTATGTCGGCGAAGCCACAAGGCTGATCGCCGAATACGAAGACTTGTTTTATGCAGGCGAGCGGGCCGATCAACTGGCGGTTTCCGCGCAGATCAAGTATCCGAACCTGCTTGTCCTCAAGAAGGGCAAGGAACGGCTGGTGCTGCTGTTCAACGAAGGCGCACGGCCGCTGCGCGTGCTTCTTGAGAACCGGGAGCTGGCCTCTCGGCAAAAGGCAACGGTCTTCGGTGCCCATCCGGTTTTCAATCGTCCGGAAAAAATGGCGCTGACGGTCGGGCCTGATGATGTGGCCGCGGTTCATATTAAATAAAAAAGAGATCGCATTTTTAACCTTGTTTTTGTTAAAGTTTAAAGCTTAGCAAAGATTAGTAAAGCGTGCTGTAACTCAGCGTTGCCAAGGCGTGCGGCAGGGTTCGATGCGCGTCTCCGGCAACGTTCAAACAAATGGCAAAAGGAGTATGGCGATGAAAGACAGGGCGATGATCGGCTGGTCGACGGGACGGTGGTTCTCGCGCCGGCGGAGCGCTTCCCTCGGCGTTGCAGGGGCCGTTGCAATCCTGTCCTGCTGCTGCCCGTCTGCCCGGGCGCAGGACACCAGTTGGACGTCCAGCAGCAGCGGCTTCTGGACAGACAGCGCCAGTTGGTCCGCCGGCGTGCCGGCCAACAACCCCGCCGTGTACATCACCAACGCCTTGAGCAAGACGGTGACGATCAATGCCGACACGCCCGCCGATAACCTGACGGTCACCAACCTGAACATCTGGTCCGCCAACAGCACCACAACCAACACGCTGCTGCTTTCCGGCAACTCCACGCCGCTGAACGTGCTTTCAAACCTGTTCGTGGGATTCACAACCGCTGGAAAGGGCACCCACTACAGCGCGCTGACGGTGGACGGGGGTATGCTGATTGCCGCGAACGCGTCAAGGACAGTATATGTCGGCCCCGGAACCACCCAAGGCGATAACCCTGGACGCGGGTTTTTCACCCAAAGCGGGGGGACCAGTCAGTTGCCGAGGTTGGTCGTGGGAGGTGATTATGGCTCGGCAGGCAACGTGTGGGTCACGGGCGGTCTGCTCACCGTCACGAATAATTCTTCGTCTTCGGAAATCGGCCGCAACGGCGTCGGGACGCTGATTCAGTCCGGAGGAACCGTGATCATGAAGGGTGCCACCATCGGGTCTTCTGCCTCGGGCGATGGTATCCTCGTGCTCACAGGCGGCACGAACACCATGACCGGTCAGCTTCGCATCGGGAGCGGGGGGGCCGCGACGTGGCAGTCGAAGGGCGCTGTCCTTATAGGCGGAGGCCTGCTGTCGGCCACATACCAGACCCTGCTCGTGGGGTTCGACGGGGTGGCCACCTACACACAAACCAATGGCGTGGCCAGTGTGGGTGATGCGATTTGCGGGTATAATTTATATGGCAGCAAAGGGATTATCAACCTCTCGGGCGGCACCCTGACAGTGGGGGGCGGTTTGACTGTTGCGCGCGGAGCCACCTGCACCGGTGAAGTCTGGCTGACCGGCGGAAAGCTGAATGTGACGGGCGGCACTTGGGTCAACGTGGGATATGGCGGTGTCGGAACCATGACCGTGTCGAACGGGGCGAA
>CAZOMH010000503.1:0-3947 GCA_964580415.1 uncultured Nitrospirales bacterium | reverse complement strand
CGCGATAGCCCAGCTTCTTGAGCATGGTCAGGGCGACGATCTGGTTGGTGGGATTGTCTTCCGCCAGCAGGATGCGCACCTTGGACTTGTGCAGTTCGGCCACGGTGTGCCGGGTTATCATTGCCTCCGGCGGGACGTCGCCCGAACTTTCCTGCACGCCCAGCGCGAGGGCAAGACACTCGTGCAGGTGCGCCTGCCGCAACGGCTTGGTCAGATATGCGGAGAATCCAAGCCCTTTCAGGCGTTCCACGTCTCCCCGTTTTCCGAAAGATGTCATCATAACCAGCAGCGTGCCGCCCAGTTCTTCGTCGCCTTTTATGCGCGCGGCCAGTGTTTCCCCGTCCATGTCGGGCATGAGCATGTCCAACAGGGCTATGTTGAAAGGTTCCCCGCGCCTGACCGCCCCGGCAAGCGCGGAAAGAGCGGTTTCGGCGTCGGGCACCTCCTCGCAGTAACACCCCCAGCCCCGCAGCAGGGTCATGACGAGCAGTCTGTTGGTGGCATAGTCATCGACCACGAGCACCCGGGCCCCCGTGATGTCGGCCCGCGTCTTCACTGTCCCGGAGGCGGTCGGGGGCTGCTTTTGGAACACCGCGGTGAACCAGAATGTGGCCCCGCGGCCCAATTCGCTGTCAACACCGATACTGCCGCCCATCAGTTCCGCAAGTTGCTTTGAGATGGCCAATCCAAGCCCCGAACCGCCGTACTTTCGGGTGGTCGAGCCGTCGGCCTGCACAAAGGGGGAGAATATGGCGTCAAGGCGGGCCGGGGCGATGCCGATGCCCGTGTCGGCAACCGAGATGCGCAGGGTTGCCTGCTCCTCCGTCTCCGCCGCAAGTTCGGTGCGAAGGACAATCTCGCCTGCGCCGGTAAACTTGACGGCGTTTCCGGCCAGATTCACCAGGATTTGCCGCAGGCGGCCCGGGTCGCCGCGCAGGAGGGTGGGCACGCGGGGATCGATGAGGCTGACCAATTCGAGCCCCTTTTCGTGGGCGCGGAGCGCCAGCATGTCCGCCGCGTCCTCCATCGTTGTTTCCAGATCGAAATCGAGCATTTCCAGTTCCAGCATCCGCGCCTCAATCTTGGAAAAGTCGAGTATGTCATTGATCAGCGCCAGCAGCGACTCCCCGCTGGTCCGGACGATCTCGGCAAACTGCCGCTGTTCGGGATTAAGATCGGTGTCCAGGAGCAGGCCGGTCATGCCTATGACGCCGTTCATGGGGGTGCGTATTTCGTGGCTCATGTTGGCCAGAAATTCGCTCTTGGCTATGTTGGCGCTTTCGGCCTGTTCCGCCATCTCGTTGGCGCGCGCGATTGCCCGCTCCAACTGCCGGTTGGTTTCCTCCAGTTCGCGACGGGCCGACATCAGTTCGGTGACATCGATCACGTTCAGCAAAACGCCGTCATAATTGCCCTCCCGGTAGATGGGCTGCATGCGAAGAATGACCTCGGCGCCGCCTATTGTTTTTTGCAGCACATAGGGCCGCGCGCCAATCTCCCTTCGGAAGCGTTCTATGTTGCCCATGATATTGTCGCGGACAGCCCCCGAATGCAGTTCTTCAAGGGAGCGCCCGAGCACGTCCTCTTTCTGCCTGCCCACGAAACGGCACAGATAGTCGTTTGCTTCCACCACGGCACCGGAGGCATCGGCAAAGACAACCCCCTCGTCCATGCCCCCAATCATGGCGGACAGTTTCGCGATCTCCCGCTTGACCTTGTCTTCCATGCGTATGCGCTCGGTTATGTCGTGAATCACCGAAAACATCAGTGTGCTTTCATTGACAACAATGCGGGTCGAATGCACCTCGACCGTCCGAACTTCGCCGCTGGCAATCCGGTGCGGGAAGACGAACGTGTTGCGCAGCCCGGCACCGGCAGCCCGTATCGCCGCATACACCTCTTCCGCGGGGCGCTGGTTAATTTTGGTTATTTCCATGCCGCACAGTACAGTATCCGGATACCCGTAGAATTCGCAGGCCGCAACGTTGGCGTCCATGATCAGGCCCGACTCGGGGTCAACCAGCATCATAACCGCGTCATGATGCTTGAACATCTGGTGAAAACGGGCCTCGCTCTGGCGCAGCCGCTCTTTTTCGTCCATGAGCTGCACCGTTCTGAACGCGGCGAGCCGTTCGGCATTGAAGCGTCCGCTCAGGAGCTGGTTTATGGAAAAGGCAATGCTTGCCATAAACAGCAAACCCAGCGGCAGTATCCAAAGATAACCGTATGAAAAATAGTGGCGGACGAACTGGTCCCCCGGCAGCACGGAAACACGCCACTGCCGCCCTGCAAAGCCCAGAGGCTGCTCAAACACGGCAAACGCGGAAGCGCGGGCAACTTTATCCTCTCCGGCGGTCCATTGGGAGTAAAGCACCCTGTTTCCGGACGGTGCCGACAGGTCCTCCACCAGAAACAGCATGTCTTCCGCATGCCTGCTTATAAGCGCGGTCTGGATAAGCTTGTCCGTCTGGCACGCGAGCACGTTAAACCCGACCAGGTCCCTGCGGCGGTCTTCATTGGTTTTGGGCGCCGAACCATGGGCATAAAGGGGCGATAGTATCAAGAATCCGTCCCTGTCGCTGATTGAATGCAACAGCCGGACCGGTTCGGTGGCCACCGGTCTTCCGGTATCGCAGGCCCACCGAAGCGCGGCTTTCCGGACCGGGTCGGAACCGAGGTCGAATCCCAACAGACGCCCGTTGTCCTGCATGGGTTCCACGTAACTAATCGGAAAGTACTCGTCGCGGTCGCCCGCACGAACAAATTCACCCCGGTCGTCCCGTTCCGTAATCTGAAATCCGGCCAGTCCGTCTTCACGGGCGTGCGTTTCGCATGCGTCCCGGTCCTCCCTGCGCACCCGCGGCGCCCAATCGGCGTTCCTGACCGCATGGCGTTCCACCAGAAGGGGCTCTGTAAACCGGCTGAATTCGCCCCTGTCAACAAACTCGGACTGCGCGTAGAAACGGCTCAGTCCGTCCAGGTCCCCGAGCATGCCTTCCAACGCCCAGGAAATGGCGTCTGTGCGCGTCCGGGCCTGACTCTGGAAGTTCTTTTCAAAGGCCTCAATCTCATTGTGGCGCACCTCGAAAAAGGCAAAGACGGTAATCGCGGTGCCCGCCATGACCGTGATTACGGCCCCCCCCCATTGCAGCACAGGATCGCGGGACTGCTCGCCCGACAGACACAGGAGAGAACTGCGGACACGCCTGCGGTAGCCGAACACAACAAGCGCAAGCAGGCAGAACAACGCTGTCCCGCAAATGCCCTTGAGCCTCGCTGCGGCCACCAATGCGGCGAACCGTTGCGCATCCATATCGACGCCCATTACGGCAAGTACGGCGCCCGTTCTCAAATCGTGGATGGGACAAAACCCCGAGACGAAGGTCCCCCACTGGTCGGAAAGGGGGCCTTCGGCAACAAAACTGCCCTCGAGCAGAGCACGCTTCAGTTCTCCGGACGCATCCTCGTAAACCTGCCCCGGCGGAGACTCGTCCTTGCTTCCGGCCAACTCCGAATCGACAAGAAACACCACTTTGCCCTGAACAAGACGGACCAGATAAAGGAAACGGCTTTCGGGCATGGTCATTCTGAAGGACTGCAACTGGGCCTTCAACTCCACATAGTCCCCATTCTCAAGATCGGCGGCCGTCCCGGCCAGATTCTGAACGTGGTCCGGATCAATCGCATCCGATGTGCGCTGGGCCATATCAAGCAGCCGCATTCGCTGCGCAGCGTCCTCGCCCTTTCCCGTCCATTCAGCAACAAAGCCCCCCGCCGCCAGCAATACCGCCAGTGCCAAACCCAGCAGGACAACGTCCCCGCCCCCGGGATGAACACCATCTTCCGCCATCCTGCGACGGCGCATTTTCTCGAAATGCCCCCATACGCAGACGACCGCAATGCAGGCCAGGAGTATGCAGGGAAGCTGAACCGGAAAGCCGGCCACC
>CAZOMH010000502.1:0-3954 GCA_964580415.1 uncultured Nitrospirales bacterium | reverse complement strand
GCCTCCCGGATTTTTGCGGCCCGCGGGTTGCAGACCGAACCGGAAACCGACACGACCCCGCCCATGCCCAAAAAAACGCGGAGCTGTTCTGACGAACCGCCGAACCCGTGCGCCATAACCCCCGGCAAATCCCGCGCGAACGGCTTCAGGACCTCGGCCAGCCGTTCCCACGCGCGCGCGCCATGGGTCACGACCGGACGCTGAAGGCGCACGGCCAACCCCAATTGCATGGCCAAGGTTTCCTCCTGCCGTTCGGGCGGCACATCGCCGCGCACACCATCCAGGCCGATCTCGCCGACGGCCGCCCCCGGATGGGCGGCAAGGTGTTCTTCCAGACAAGCCAGCCAATCGGGCGGCAGGTGGCCCGCATACCAAGGGTGCACACCAAAACCCGGAACAACCGTGAAGGGGAACGCCGCACAGGCCAAACGGGCCGTCGCCCCCCAATCGCCGGGTGCCGTACCGCACGAACATATGCCGGTGATGCCCGCACGGGCGGCCCGGGCGACCACCTCGTCAAACACCGCCGTCAGACGGCTGTCCTGCAAATGTGTGTGCGCGTCAAACATCAAACCCTCCCCGCGTGCCTCGATTCCCCAAGTGAAACACTCCGCCTCTCAATTTGCCTCGCGCGCATCCTGCGCCTGGATCCACGTCGCAAGCGCCTGCCGGATGGCGAAGTTCGCGAGTGTGGCGTCAACGCCCTTTCCGTCGCCGGGCTTCCTCCGTAAGGCGCGGCCATGACGACGGACAAGGTCGGCGCACCGCGCGGCATAGCCTCCGGCCAGCCCAAAACGCCGCACGGCCCGCGGGTAGAGCTCGCGGATTTCCCCGGGAGGCCAGGCCAAGCACGAGAGTCCGATTCTGATGCGGCGGATCCAAGACGCCTGATAAAACTCCGCCACTGACGGCGTGATCCGGTTGCTTTCCTTATCCAACTGAACTGCGGCACACAGCGCCGCGCGCCGCTCCTCTTCACACGCGCCGCAGGCCGTTACGAATGCCGCCAGAAATGCTGGCGGGCGAACCGCCCAGATGTCACCAGCGAGTTGCAGGATAAATTTTGTACCGAATGTGCCCCGCCCCGCACGCGCTTCTTCATCCAGTCTGGACGGGTCGAAATGCGGGGCGTAGCGGCGGCACATCAGGATAAGGTCTAAATAGGTTTTCAAGGGTACGGTCAAGAAATGTTGCAGAATATGTTGTGTTAAGTAGACCAACTGCCGTTCCGGCGAGAAGACAAGGACGGGCACACCGTGTAGACGTTCTTCATGCAAACCCGTCCAAATGCTAGCCAAGTCGGGTTCGGCGGCGGCTTCGGCGTCCGGCATCCATAAGCGCCAGTGCAACTCGAGCGTCAGCGGCGCGCCCGGTTTCCGGTAATGTGTATGCTTGTTACACTCCTCGCGATGATAGTAATCGGTCGTCGTATAGCCGAGGCGCCCGACGGCAGAGCGGGCGCGGGCGAGTTCTTCGGCGGGCACCAGCAGGTCGATGTCGCACATCGGCCGACAAGCGCCGTCTTCATAGACGCGCTCCGCCAACCAGACGCCTTTGAGCGGAATGACGCGGACCCCCGCAGCGTGCAGGGCTGCCAACAGTTCGTTCGCCTGAACGGCCACACATGTGTAAAGGCCTGCCGCATTCAAAAACAAAGCCTTCCAACGCGCCATCAGCGCCGCGGAAGGCTGGCAAGACTGAGGCCATGCCTGTACGCAAGGATAGAGAAAATCGGCCACCTGATGCGCGGACGCCAAATCCAAAACCGCCGCCCAGTCTGCGGGAGGTTCGGCAGGCACATGCCCGTTAACGGCTGCCCGCAACACGAGCAAGAATTCGCGCTGTGCAGACGTCAACTCCGGGATGTCGAAACTCCAACCCCTCATTTCCAACTCCCCATACGCTCAGCCGGAAAAAAGCCGCGAAAATTCGCCGCCGGCAGACCGTAGCATGGCAGGTGTTCCGTCTTCCGCTACGGTGCCTTCGTGCAGGACGATCAGACGCTGTGTCCAGTCCATCATCTCCGGGCGGTGGCTAACCACCAGCGCCATGCGGCCAACGGCGGCCGTTTTCAGCATGTCGACAACTTGACGCTGGGTGGGTTCGTCCAGCGCGCTGGTGGGTTCGTCCATGATCAGCAGTTCCGCATCGCGCAGCAGGGCGCGTGCCAGGGCGATGCGCTGCCATTGGCCGGCGCTCGGCTCCGTGCCTTCGTGTAACCAGCGGCCTAGCGGTGTGGCGAGCCCCTGCGGCCAATTTCGCACGACCTCGTCCAGCCCGGCGTGATGCGCGGCCGCGGCAATGCGCGGATCCGCCGCCGTGCCGCGCGGATCGCCGATCCAGATGTTCTCCGCACCCGTGAGCTGATAGCGGCCAAAATCCTGAAAGAGCACGCCGATCCGCTGACGCCAAGCCGCTGGATCGAGTTCGCGCAAGTCAACGCCATCCACCAGTATCCGCCCGGCGGTAGGATCGTAGAGGCGGCAGAGCAATTTGACGAGGGTTGACTTGCCCGAGCCGTTCGCACCGACGAGTGCCGCACACTCGCCCGGACGGAGGGCGAAGGTGAGGTCGCGTAACACGGCCCGGTCGGTACCGGGATAGGTGAACCCGACATGGTCGAACACAATGCCCTGCCGCATCGGGGCGGGTACGGCGCGCGGGACGGCAGGAGCGACGACACGCTCCGGCAGCCCCAGAAGCTCCTCGAAAGCCTGGAGAAACAGCGCGGACTGGTAGACGTCTGCCGCCGCGCCCGCCAGCAGGCCGAGCTGGCCTTGACCGCGTTGCAGAGCCTGCGCGTACATCACGAGCGCGCCGAGCGTAAGCGTGCCGGCGAGTAACCGGTTGCTCATCCAGAGAAGCAACGCCGCCGTGACCGCCAACATAACGAACTGCATCACCAGTTCGCGCGAGAGCACGTAGCGTCGCCAGACCAGCCTTGCGTCACGGAGTCTCCCGCGCACGGAGGCAAAGCGCGCGCGGCAAAAATCACCGTACCCATGTAATCGCAGTTCTTTGGCGTAATCGCCATCGGTCAGCACATGGTGAAAATAGCCGGCCTCGCGTTCCAGCGGCGCAAGACTGCGCCGCCATTCATAAAGGCGCCGTCCGCGGGAAAGGCGTACGATCAGTGCGGGTACACCGGCCAATGCCAGTACCAGCGCGACCCAAGGCTGCAAGGTCGACAGCAACAGGAGCACGCCACAAAAACCGATTGAACCTTGCAGGATTTGGAATAAACTTCCCAGTACGCTAATCGGCCGCGTCATAGCCTCCGACTGCGCGAGATGCAGCCGGTCCTGATCGCCGCTGTTCTCGAAGAAAGCCAGATCCACAGACAACAGTTTGCTGTGCAAATCGGCGTGCACACGGTCGCTTACAGCCATGGCATGCTGTTCAGCGACCCATGAGGCTAGCGCATGCAGACACGCATTTACACCGATGGCGGCTGCCCCGATAAAGAGCCAGGCCGCCACGTCGCGCCCAGTGGAGTTGTGTGACAGCAGCCCCCATGGCGTTCCGTCCGCCCCGCGGGCGTCGGGCAGCGTGCGCGCGACGACGGTCGCCGCATCCACCACCCGCTTGAGCGCATACAGCGTGACCAGCGGCAGCAGCGCCTGCGCCGCGGTCAGCGCGACCTGCGCCTGGGCCAGCCGCGGCGCGCTGCTCCAAACCAGCCGCAGCGCGCGCCCAAGCGAGAGCGCGAGAACACGGATGTGTTTGCGCGTCATGCGCGTGTTTCCTCTGTCGGGCGACGCAAATCGGTTCGGATGACGTTCACAACGTCGGGCGTAGGCCTAAAGGAAAGCACGGCGCACGGAACGGCGCGCAGAAGCGCGTCAACCGTCGCCAAGCAAGGGTCGAGGAGGACCGGATCCTGCCAGGGAATGGTCGCCACATGGACAAGGCGGCTGACGGCATCGCGCGGCGGCAAAGGCGTGAGCCGGTCTG
>CAZOMH010000501.1:0-3975 GCA_964580415.1 uncultured Nitrospirales bacterium | reverse complement strand
CGTATCCGCATGCGCCATCCCATCACAGACAATTCTTACGTGCGGATTCTGGACCCTGGCCCGCAGATTGCCTTTCGGCGGGACAGGTGGTAGCATGAACAGCCCGCGCAGGTTGGCGGCGGGCAACGACAACGGCAAGGAGCACGACACATGCGAATGATGGCAACTTTGGCGCTGCTGGCGATCCTGGGCGGAATGGCCGGCGCGGCGGACTGGGAATCAATCACGCCGGGCGCGGACCTGGCTGGGTGGAGGGCCGAGGGCGGTGAATGGACCGTTCAGGACGGCGTCCTGACGGGCAAGGCCGCCAAGGATCAAAACTGCTGGCTCGTCTACCAGAAGCGCGAATTCGCGGACTTTGAAATTGAAGTGGAGTTCCGCACGCCTGTTCCCACGAACGGCGGCGTGCAGTTCCGGTCGCAGTGGCTGCCGCGCGTGCCGCTCAAGGACGGTGAGACGGCCGACACGGCGCCGAAGCAGATGTACGGCTACCAGGCCAACATTGAAACACGCCAGCGCCCGGCCACGGGCCGACTGGTGGACGAGAACGGGCGCGGGCCGCTGGTGAATGACGCGGCCGAGGCGGCCTACATGACGCTCAAGCAGAAAGACTGGAACACGATGCGCGTTGTTGCCAGGGGCGACAGCATCGAGATTTACCTGCACGACGTGCTGGCGGCCAAGTTTGAGGACGAGGCGTACATCAAGGGCTGCATTGCGCTGCAGTCTTTCGCGTTCGACCAGCAGGATGCCACGGTGGTGGAATACCGCAACCTCCGGGTGAAGGACTACGGCCGCGATGGTGAATGGCGCGCCCTGTTCAACGGCAGGGATTTCGACGGCTGGAAGAAGTGGGGCGAAGAGGACTGGTCGGTGAAGGACGGCGTGATTGACGGCCACAGCGGGCCCAAGAAGAGCGAGGGTTACCTGGCCACGGAGGAAATCTTCAAGGACTTTCGTGTCCGCGGCGGCTTCAAAATGCTGGGCAACGGCAACTACGGCCTGTTCTACCATTCGACCATTGCGCTGCGCGAGAACGACAACTATCCCGTCATTTCCGGCCTTCAGGGCGAAGTGGACCCCTCGTATCCGTCGCCCACCGGCTGGGTGTACGAGAGCTACAAGCGCGGCTGGCTCGTCAAGCCCGACCCGGGTGTTGCGGCGGCCCTGGTTCTGCGGCGCAATGAATGGAACGAGATCGAGATTCGCACCGTCGGCAACCATGTTACCACCTGGGTCAACGGCATGCGTGTTCTCGATCTGGTGGATGAAAAACAGTTGCTGACCGAGGGAAGTTTTGCCCTGCAGCTCCATACCGGCGGCGCGGAAGGCATTTTGTGGAAGGACCTGTATGTGCTGAAATAGGTCCCGCGCTCCCCAGCCCGCGGGATGGGCGAAATGAAGTGAACCGCAACGCACTGTCTTCCCGATGGTGCGTTGCGTTTTGCTTTGCAAAACTCCAGGCATCCCGCCCGAGCTTGAGAGTGCCGAGCACTTGCAGTGGGGCATCGTTTGCAGGAGACTGAAGAAGGCCCGAAGTTGGCGGACGAAGAATCAAAACCATGCTGTACGGCCGTGCGGGAATATGGTCCCTTGTGGACGTGCCGCGCACCCGGGCTTTGCTCCATAACACCCACGTTTCGGTATATGCGGCAAGCAGATATTCTCCGACCGTATTATCCTGTGCATCCTGCCTGTCCATGTCCATTTTCGTATGCCGTCTTCCGATGAACGGGCAAGCCTTTTGCCGCCTTTTAAGACAGGGAGGACAGAAGGACCGGCTGGCTATGGCGCAAGGGTCAACACCCCCGGCCCTTCGGGCCATCAGCCTTCGCCAGTAGGCTTTGGCGGGACGAGCCCCCTCGATGACGAGGGGGCCCCAAGACTTGTGTCCTCCCTGTCCTCGATGGGGGATTTGGGGCGGGCGCGCGGTTTGTTTGTGGTGAAACGCATCCCCGGTCGACTTATGTCCCTCGCGTCTTTTGACAGGCTGGCCGCGCGAAAACCTTTGAAAAATGATGTCTTCCGTTGCGGGAACCCGGTGCTCGTGAGATCACTGATTTCAAACAAAACTAAGAGCAGGAGCAAGAGTAAGAGCAAGAAAGAAGATCAAGCAGCCCATGCCAATCGGCAAAACAGTAACGCCCGGGCGTTGACGGGGGCAGGGGCCAAGGACGATAATTGAGCCGTGGGAAGTGCATTACAAGGAGAACGGCCATGAGAGTCCTGGCATTTAATGGAAGTCCGCGCAAGAACGGCAACACGGAAATTATGCTGCGTGCGGCACTGGCGCCCGCCGCGGCGGCGGGCATGGAAACCGAGCTGATCCAAGTCGGCGGAACGGACATCAAGCACTGCCGCGCCTGTTACTGGTGCGCCAAGAACAAGAACCGGCGTTGTGTGAACGACAAGGACAGTGTCAACCGGTGGGTTGAGCAGATTGTCGAAGCCGACGCCATCATTCTCGGATCGCCCACCTATTTCGCCGACATGACGGCGGACATGAAAGCGTTCGTTGACCGGGTGGGATTTGTCGCCCGCGCCAACGGCAATCTCTTTGCCCGCAAGATTGGCGCGGCCGTGGTGACCGAGCGGCGCGGCGGTGCGGTGCATGTGCTCGACTCCATCAACCACCTGTTTCTCATGTCGCGCATGGTCGTGCCCGGCTCGACGTACTGGAATTTCGGCATCGGCCGCGATCCGGGCGAGGTGTCCAACGACAAGGAAGCCCTGGACAACATGCAGGACCTGGGCGAGGCCATCGTGTGGCTGGCAAACGCCCTCAGGAACCCCGTCGCCCCGGCCGAATAGCCGCATATTCCGGTTTTACCGACGCCTGTGTCCGCCGGGGTCACTCGCCCCGGTCGCGCAGCACGGCGGCGAGCACCCGGGTCTCGCGGTCCATGAGCAGGTCGCCCGCATGGGTCAGGCTGGTGCGGTAGAGCAGTACGGCCGTGCCCAGCAGCAGCAGTGTGGCGGGCAGGCTCGGGGGAAAGCCGTGCCAGTCCCACATCGCGGCGGCCAGCGGGTCCAGGCCCAGGCACAGAGCCGTGGGCAGCGACAGCAGGCCCACGAGCACCATGGAGGCAACCCCCAGCAGGAGCATGGTGGACCGGTCGCCTTTGCCGCGCATGGCGTCGCGCCCGATGCGGTAGGGGGCCAGCACGGACATCCACGCGCCGACCGCGCAAAAGAGCAGGTAGAGGCAGACAATGTGGATTAGGGACAGGGCGGCGATGTAGGGCGGTGTGTTGACGAGTGCCGCACCCAGCCCCACAAACAGCGTGGCCAGTCCGCCCACAAAAGGAAACAGGGCGAGGTGTTTGGCCACGAGAAAGCGCCGCCGCGGCGTGGGCAGCAGCACGAGCCCGCGAAAGGCGGGGCCGTCGGCCCCGAAAGCGTTGAACAGAAACACCCCGAAGTTCAGGTAGGGCCAGATCAGCGCGGCCACGGGCAGCCACGAACGGTCGCTGGCCAGGCGTGTGCCGTAGGCGCCCGAACGGTACATGAACAGCAAAAAGAGGCCGAAGGCAAGGGGCATGATCATTTGCAGGCGGATGTTCGGGTGCCGCCGGTAGGCGGTAAAGAAGCTCCAGGCCAGTCCGGCCGTGTCATCGGCCACAAAGGGCAACCGCCGCAGCGTCACCGGCACAGTCCGTTTGGAGGCGGCGGACGCCGCAACCGCAGTGCGCGCGGCGGGACGCGTGCCGGCGCCGGTATAGTGCCGCAGCGTGGCGCGGTAGCCCAGTGCCAGCCCGAGCAGGGTCATAAAGAACAACCCGCCGCACAGGAGCATGGCCTGCGAAACGCCCTGTTTGCCGAGCGCCCATAGTCCCATGGACAGCCATGCGGGCGGAAAGGCGAGATGGCCCCACACCAGGCCGTGCAGCAGGGCCAGGTCGTCCACCGAAGGCGCGGCACCCCGGGGGCGCAGATGGAACACCTGGGAAAGCGCCCCCGGCAACTGGCCCAACA
>CAZOMH010000500.1:0-3984 GCA_964580415.1 uncultured Nitrospirales bacterium | reverse complement strand
TTCGGCAACACCAACCCGCGTTGCGATCCCCGTTCTTTCCAGTTTGGCCCGTCTTGCCCCCCCCCCAAAGAACGATAATCCTTGAAAAGTCCCCCGGAGTCGCTTATCCTAACCACGGGAATATTCCTATTTCCAGGGCGTGATCTACCGGGAAACACTCCTGTTTGGTTAATAATTAATGGCCCTATTGCAGTCAAGCTCTTCTGAAGTGCGCGGCTTGGCCCTGTTGTTTCATCCGTTGGCGATGAATTCTTCGCGGCACTGGTTTCGGCTCTTGCGGTCCAGCGGCGGCATTGACCGCAGCGGCTGGATTCGCAGTGTGGCCATCACCGCGGCGAGTCCCCTGTGGGCGCCGTTGCGGCTGACCGAAGAGGTCCTTTACGGGCGGCGGGTGCGCGAGACACGGGTACACCCTTCACCGGTGTTCATTTTGGGACACTGGCGCACCGGCACCACACTGCTGCATTATCTGATGAGCCAGGATGCCGGTTTTGGGTCCATATCCCTGTTTCAAACGCTCGTGCCCGCCTCTTTTCTGTCCGCACGCCGGGCGCTCGGTCCGGTGATGCGGCATTTCGTGCCCGCAAAGCGGCCCATGGACAACATGGAACTGGCGTTGGACCTGCCGCAGGAAGAGGAATACGCGATCTGCAACCTCTGCGGACAGTCGCTCTATGTGGGCTGGTATTTCCCCCGGCGAATGCGGGAACTGTTCCATAAGACCGTGCTTTTCGACAATACCCCGCCTGAGGCGGTGGAGGAGTGGAAGCGCGTCTACCTTGGTGTGCTCCGGAAGGCGACGCTGCATGCCGGCGGCAGGCCGCTTCTTCTGAAAAACCCGGCAAACACCGCGCGAATCCCCCTCCTGCTCGAAATGTTCCCCGACGCGCGCTTTATCCATATCCACCGCGATCCCTATGCGGTTTTCCGCTCGACCCAGCGGTTGCACCGGTCGGTGTATGACATGGTCGGGCTCCAGCGGGTGGGCGACGGGGAGATTCAGGAGAACGTGCTGCACATTTACCGTGAACTCATGCGGCGTTACCTGGAAACGCGGGATATGATCCCGGCGGAAAACCTTGTCGAGTTGCGCTATGAGGACCTCGAACAGCGGCCGCTGGAAGAGTTGGAGCGCATATATGCAACACTGCGCCTGCCCGGTTGGGAAGCGGTGCGGCCGTGTATGGCCGCCTACATGGCCGCACGCAGGCGCTACGTGAAAAACATCCACACGCTCAGTCCGGGCGATATCGCGCGGGTGCGGGAACAGTGGCAGTTTGCCTTTGAGCAATGGGGATACAGCCATCCCGGCGGATGATGCAGACGCCCCCGGCGCGTTTTCCGCGCCGGGGGCGTTGTTCGTTGGCTTTACGGTGTCATCTGCCACGTCAACGCGGGAAGATGGCGCGCTCCGTTCCGCTTTGCGGACGGGCACCCTGCGAAAACGTCACGGGGCAACCACCAGCCTGATGTAGTCGTTGTAGACGGGGGAGTAGTTGTTCGCGCCGTCGAGGTACTGCACACGCACGGTCTGATAGCCCGGCGTTGCCAACGGCAACGTGTAGGCGCAGACGGTTTTGCGGTAGGTCCAGTCGGTCCAATGGGCCCCGTCGTTGCTGAAGCGCATGCGCACGACACCGGTGCCGGTGTCGGCATAGGAAAGATTCAGCGTGACCGCCCGGGACGTCGTGGTCGGCGCATTGTTGTTGATGAGGATGGAGCCCGTTGGTGTGGTCGTGTCGAGCCGGATGTAGTCGCTGAAAACGTCGGAGCGGTAGTTGAGTTTGTCGAGGTACTGGACACGCACGGTTTTGTAACCGTCCCCTGAGGGCAGCAGCGTGTGGGTTTTGGTCGCGGACAGGGTTTCCCAGGCGGACCAGGTGGCCCCGTCATCGCTGAAGCGCATGCGGACGACGCCGGTGCCACTGCCGCCGGCCCAGGTCAGGGCCAGGGTCGCCTGGGTGCTGTTGGTGGCCGGAAGATTGTTGTTGATGACAATGCCACCGGTTATGGGCACGGGAAGCGTCTCCAGTCTCGCCGTTTTATCCAGGGACCCGGTAAGCGCCTTTGTCCCGTCGGGGGAAATGGCGACGCGACTTACGGACATGGTGTGTCCGGTGAGGGTGGTTATGACCGCGCCCGTTGTGGTGTTCCAGAGTTTTGCCGTGCTGTCACCGCTGCCGGTGAGCACCCGCGTTCCGTCGGGGGAAAAAACGGCGTCGTTGAGCCAGGCGGTGTGACCGGAGAAGGTGCGAATGACCTCGCCGGTGGCCGCATTCCACAGCCTCGCCGTCTGGTCGTCCCATGCCGTGAGCACCTGCGATCCGTCAGGGGGAAAGACGGCACTGTATGGGCTGGAGGTGGGGCCGGAGAAAGTGCGTATTTCCGCACCTGTGGCGGTGTTCCACAATTTCACCGTGTGGTCGCCCGATGCCGTGGCCACCTGCGTTCCGTCGGGGGAAAAGGCGGCGGAATACACGTAGAATGTATGGCCGGAGAAGGTGCGTATTTCCGCGCCCGTGGCCGCGTTCCACAGTTTTGCCGTGTTGTCCCACGACCCGGTGAGTATCTTTGTCCCGTCCGGGGAAAAAGCAACCGACGTCACATAGTTTGTATGGCCGGAGAAGGTGCGTATTTCCGCGCCCGTGTCCGCATTCCACAACTTCGCCGTGCTGTCGCACGCCCCGGTGAGCACCTGCGTCCCGTCGGGAGAATACGCGGCAGCGCAAAGAGCGGCACTGTGACCGCTGAAGGTGCGTATTTCCGCGCCTGTGGCCGCGTTCCACAGTTTCGCGGTGTGGTCCTGCGAGGCGGTGAGCACCTGCGTTCCATCGGGCGAAAAGGCCACGCCGACGACGAAATCTTCGTGGCCGCCAAACGTGACGGTTGCGACGGCCGATGTTGCCGTGAACAGCGGCAGGGCGACCAGGATTCCGGCAAGAGTTCTTTCAAGACATGCCCGCAACATAAGGCTTCTCCTGTCCTAAAATTGGGTGGGGGTGGGGTTTGTACTCGCCGGTGCCCTTACTGAACGGCACCGCTTGGTGATGAATCTGTTGCGAATCATACCCAATTACGGTTTTGGACGTCAATCTTCTTGACATTGAACGGCATCTTGGACGGGGCGAGGCGGTGGTTTCTCTTTGCGAAAAGAGCGTCGAAGATGGCGGAAAAGCGGCAGGAAAGAAAGGCCCCGTGCCGGGGCACGGGGCCTTGTGCGGTTCTCTTTGCACACCGGGAGGCGGCTCCCGGCAGCGGTGTTTTTCTATTGTGCGTCGAGCCGGTGGCGCAGCGCTTCCAGTTCGTTGCGCAGCTCCCATGGCATGCGGGAACCAAGGCTGTCGAAGAATCCTTCAACATCGTCCGTCTCGGCTTTCCATGCGTTGTTGTCCACTTTCAGCAGTTCTTCCATGACGCCGGGCGCGAGGTCGAGACCGGTCATGTCGAGTGCGTCGAGCGTGGGCACGTAGCCGATGGGGGTCTCCTGCGCCTTTCCCTCGCCGCGGGCGCGTTTCAGTATCCATTCGAGGACGCGCAGGTTTTCACCGTAGCCGGGCCAGAGGAACTTGTTGTTCTCGTCCTTGCGGAACCAGTTGACATGGAATATCTTGGGCGCGTTGGGCGTCGTCCGGCCCATGTTGATCCAGTGCTTGAAGTAGTCGGCCATATTGTAGCCGCAGAAGGGGAGCATGGCGAAGGGGTCGCGGCGCACTTCGCCCTGCTTGCCGTACTGGGCCGAGGTGCGCTCGGAGGCCATGCCTGCACCGACAAACACGCCGTGGTTCCACGAGGTGGACTCGTACACAAGCGGCGCAAGGCGTTCGCGGCGTCCGCCGAAGATAAACGCCGAAATGGGCACGCCGTGATGGTGTTCCATGCGGAACGAAGCGCTGGGGCACTGCCGGAACGGGGCTGTGAAACGGCTGTTGGGGTGCGCGCCGTGGATGGTCTTGGTCCCCGGGAAGGCACCCTTTCAGGGGTTGT
>CAZOMH010000499.1:0-3987 GCA_964580415.1 uncultured Nitrospirales bacterium | reverse complement strand
GGTGCGGCGCTCGGCCGTGAGATCCTCAAGAACGCCTCTCCGCGGCACCAGTCGTCGGACATTGAAAACGGCATCATCCGTGACGTCTGCCGCGATCTTGACGTGCCCCTGGCCGATGTGGAGGCCGCCGTCATCGCCGCCGAGCCGCACAGGGTCCCCGGAGAAACCCTCTTCTCCGACCACTGCCACCTCAACGGACCCGGAAACGACATCCTCGGCCATGTCTTTGAGCAGAAGGTCCTGGAAATCATCGCCCCGGACCGGTGAGAAACGAAAGGCGCCGGCACCGACCCCGATCCGCACTTGATTTTTGGCTGATTGCAGGGAAACCCAATAAGCACGCGCTTTGTGGCTGCGGCGTCTCCGCCGCAGATTATCAAGGAGTTATGCAGACTGCGGCGAGGACGCCGCAGCCACGAAACATATCCGCATGCGCCATCCCATCACAGACAATTCTTACGTGCGGATTCTGGACCGACTCGTCCCGTTGTCTTTCCCCGCCCCGCTGCATTACCATGTTTGCCGGAGCATACCAACGCATGAGCATGGAGATACCGCCCGCGCTTGAAGCGCGCGTTGCCGGACTCGCGCCACTGGTGCGGGCACGGCGCTTTGACGCGCCGCGCCATGTCACCCGGCCCGTCATGCCGCCGCTGGACGCATATACAGAACTGCTGCGGGGGGTATGGGACCGGTGCTGGCTCACCAACGACGGCGAGCTGCACCAACGGCTGGAGCGGGAACTGGAAGCCTATCTGGGCGTAAAACACGCCAGCCTGTTCTGCAACGGCACGCTGTCGCTGCTGGTGGCACTGCAGGCACTGGACCTGCGCGCGGGCGAGGTCATCACCACCCCGTTCACCTTTCCCGCCACGACCAACGTGCTGCACTGGAACCGGCTCAGGCCGGTCTTCTGCGACGTGGACCCGGTCACGCTCACCCTGGACCCCGGCCGCGTGGCCGCGGCCATCACGGGCCAGACCCGGGCCATTCTGGCCGTGCATGTTTACGGCCAGCCCTGCGATGTGGCCGCCCTGCGCACACTGGGCGCACAATACGGCATCCCGGTGGTCTACGACGCCGCCCACGCTTTCGGTGTGCGCCTGGACGGCCGGCCGCTCCTGGAATGGGGCGACGTGTCGTCGCTGAGCTTCCATGCCACCAAACTCTTCACGACCGGCGAGGGCGGCGCGCTGGTCACCGCCGACCCGGCACTGGACCGGCGCATCCGCTCGCTCAAGAACTTCGGCATCGCCGACGAGGAGACCGTGCTGGCGCCGGGCATCAACGCCAAAATGAGCGAGCTGGCCGCCGCCTTCGGACTGCTGCGCCTGCGCAATGTGGACGCCGAGATCGCCGCACGCGCCAAGGTCACCGCCGCTTACCGCCGCGTGCTGGACGGCGTGCCGGGGCTGACGCTGCCGCCGCAGACACCGAATGTCGCGCACAACCATTCCTATTTCCCCCTCCTGGTCGATGAAACCGTGTTTGGCCTGAGCCGCGACGAACTCTACACGGCGCTGCGCCTGTTCAACGTTATCGCCCGCAAGTATTTCTACCCGCTCACCTCCCACTATGACTGGGACAAAGCACTGCCGTCGGCCAACCCGGCAAATCTGCCCGTGGCCGAACGCGCCGCATTGCGGGTGTTGTGCCTGCCGGTCTACGGCGAACTCGGCGCGGCCGAGGCCGGGGCCATCGGCGAAATCATCGCCGACCTGCACCGGGCGGCCCGCCGATGAGCGCGCCAAAACGCATCCCCGTGCTGGTGTTCCCCTGCGGCACGGAAATCGGCCTCGAAGTGGCCCGGTCGTTGCGCTTCGCGCCCGACTTCGAACTGGTCGGCGCCTCCAGCGCGGTGTCGAACCATGGGTCCTATGTCTGCCGCCGCTATCGTGAAGACATGCCCTTTGTGAACGACCCCGGCTTCATGGACAAGCTCAATACGGTCATCGCCGAAGAGGGCATCGGCCTGGTATTTCCCGCGCACGACGACGCCACGGTGACCCTGTCGCGCCGCCGCGCCGAAATCGCCGCGCCGCTCGTCGCGCCCCCGGCCGACACCTGCGCCCTGTGCCGGAGCAAGCGCGACACCTACGCGGCGCTGGCGGCGCACATTCGTGTGCCCGCGCTGTTTGACCCCGCCTCTGACACACCGCCCTTTCCCGTATTCCTCAAGCCGGACCGCGGCCAAGCCTCGCGCGGCACGGCGCTCGTGCAAAACCGCGGCGAACTGGATTTCTTTCTCCGGCGTGACGCATCACTGCTGGTGCTTGAATACCTGCCGGGCCGCGAATACACGGTAGACTGCTTCACCGACCGCCACGGCGTGCTGCGCTACATGGGCGCGCGGGAACGACTCCGCATTGCCGGCGGCATCAGCACCGACACTCGGTTGGTGCAGCGGCCCGAACTCGACACCATGGCCCAGGCCATCCACCGCGCGCTGCCCATGCGCGGCGCTTGGTATTTCCAGGCCCGCGAGGATGCCTCAGGCACTCCCGTATTGCTCGAAACGGCCGCCCGCGTGGGCGGGGCCATGGGATTGCACCGCGCGCGCGGCGTCAATCTCCCCCTGCTCGCCGCCCTCGACGCGCTGGACCAGGACGTGGACATCACCCCGAGGAAAGGCGAAATGCGCATGGACCGGGCGCTGGACTGTTGTTACGCCCCCGTCCTCTCCCCCACCCGCGTCATCATCGACGCCGACACCGCCCTGTTCCTTTCAGACGGCAAGCCCAACCCGTGGATGGTCGCGTTCATCATGCAGTGCCGCAACCGTACCTGCACGGTGACGGCGGTTGCGAACGATCCCGCCGCCATGCGCGGACGGTTGGAGCAATATGGTTTGAACGCCCTTGTGGACGCGCTTGACCCAGTGCCTGCTTCATGGTCGAAGGACGGCGCCGAAGAGGCGCTGCTGATTACCGGCAGTCCAGCAGAACGCCGCAGGGCGCTGGGTGCGGGATGCACCGTCATGGGCCCCGACGCGCTCGACGCGTTGCTCGATCCGCGTTTGTGATGACGCTGTATCGCAAACACCTGGAGCGCGGCGTGCCTTAAATCCCCCTTCGAAGGGGGATTTAAGGCACGCCCCCCCCCTCCCCACCCGTCACGCATACCGTCCCGTCTCAATCTCCCGCGTCTCGATGCCCTTCTCTGTCACTTTCACGTGCAGAAACCCTATCGGCTTCTGGTCAAAAGTCCAGCCGCAGGAACGCACGGTGAACACGCGGCTTTCGCTTTCCATGTACTCCTCCGTGGGCTGGTGCAGGTGGCCGAAAAACAATGCCGTCGGCTTCTTCTCCCGCACGAGTTGATTGAACCAGCGCGAGTCGTTGCGGCTCATGTACATGTCGCGATCCTCGCCGTGACGTTCCGGTGGAATGTGGGCGAACACGAACTTGCGCGGCTCCGGCGCAGACAGTTCCTTTTCGAGCCATTCGCACTGCCCCGAGGGATTAATGTTCTCCGAGCAGAACTGGCCGACATGCTCGCCGCCCTTGCCAGCGTCGCAGACGCCGATAAAGCGCGCGCCCTTGTGCGTGAAACTGTAGTAGTCGGACGGCTTGCCGTCGAGATGAAAGTCCGCGGGAAACATCGCGCGCAACAGCCTGCGTATTTCCGGGTCTGATTCGTGGTTGCCCGGCACAGGATGCATCGGAATCTTGATGCCGTCCAACTTCCCTTCTATCGCCTTGGGATGGATGTCGCCCGTGACCAGCACGAAGTCCGGCCGGTCATCCCCCTCCAGCGCCTCCATCATGTGCAACGCCCGCAGGAATTTGTCCACGCCCGTCCCAAGCGCCTCCAGTCCTTTCGCCGGACCCTCGGCACAATGCGGGTCCGTTGCCACGCAGAAGCAAAAGGATTGCGGAGCCTCTTCCGCCCCTTGCGCGACGCCAAACGCGGCGTTCGCCGCAACCGCGCCAACCCCCAGTGCAATTCCCCGCATGAATTCACGACGGTTCATGAGATTCTCCTTCG
>CAZOMH010000498.1:0-3998 GCA_964580415.1 uncultured Nitrospirales bacterium | reverse complement strand
CATGGGCGCGGAATGCATTGATGACCGCCTCCGTCTCGGCCACGGTCTGGATCCGGTTGATCGCCTTCTGCACACCCGCGTCGAAATCCTGCACGCCAATGGACACGCGGGTCAGACCGTTGCGGGCCAGCGCATCAATGCGCGCCTGTGCCGCATCCCGTGCGTCCCGTTTTGCCCCGTGCCGCTGAACCTCGCTTTGCACCGCCTCTATCCGGCGTGAAAGGTCGTTTTTCAGCGCTGCGACCGTCTGGGCCAGTTCGGCGTTTGCTTCCCTGCTTTCGGCGAGTGTTTTTTTCAATGCTTCGGCCTGTGACTGCGCTTCGGCCCATGCGGCCTTTTCCGACGTTCTTTCCGCGTCGCGTATTTCGAGTTCTTTCCGCACGGTTTCCGCCTGGCGCGCCAGTTCGTCCCGCAGCCCTGCGGCGGTTTGCGCCCATTCGGCATTGGCTTCCGCGGGCGGCGTCCGCATTCCCCCGGTGCGGGTCTGCGTCCCCCCCGCTCCGTCATTCACAGGGAGCGGTGCCGCATCTTGTTTTTCCAGCACTTTCTGCAGCGCCGCCGCCATGTCGGCGTTTTCCAGTTTTCGTTGCGCATCGCGTTCTTCAAGGGCCTGCCGAAATGCCGCGGCCATGTTGCCGTTCTCTTTTTCCCGCAGCGCATCGCGTTTTTCGAACGCGGCCTGAACGGCGTTCGTCTGGCGGGTGAAATCTTCCCGCAGCGTTGTGACGGCCCGGGCCAAATCCGCATTGGCTGCGCTGGCCTCGGTGAAGAGGCGTTTGAGCGAATCGGTCTGCGACTGCATTGCCTTCAGGGCGGCGGTTCCGTTGTCCCGCTGCGCGTCGCGCTGCCGGAACTCCTGCTGAACCGCCCCCGTCTGGCGGGTCAGATCGTCTTGAAGCGCCGCCAGCGACTGCGTCAGATGTGCGTTGGCCGCGCTGCTTTCGGCAAAAAGTCTCTTCAGGGATTCGGTTTGGGACTGGACGGCGGCCAGTGTGGCGTTTCCCGCATCGCGTTCGGCATCGCGCTTTTGGAATTCCCGCTGGATGGCCTCGGTCAGCCGGGCGAAGTCGTTCTTTATTGCGGCAATGGCCTGCGCCAGGTCGGCATCGGCTTTTCTGGCCTCAATGCGTCCCTCTTCCTGGGCGAGTTGCATCCGCTCTTGGATGCGGTGGAGCAGGTCCACAAGGCCGGAATAGACCCGCATGACCTCGTCGCTTTCACCGGCGGCGGCGGTCCTTGGCTGGATTTGCGCGTCATTCCGGACTTTCGACAGGTCGGCACCGGCCGGCAGGGCTTCGCCGGATTTTTGCAGCGCTTCGTTGCGTATGCGCTCCTCAACCTGCTTGAGTGCATCGAGAATTGTGCTCATGGTGCCGTATTTCCATCGGTTGCGACGGCTTAGTGTGCCAAACTGCGCGGGATTAAGCAAGGGACTCGTGCAGGGGGTGTCTTCTTCCGGGGTGGATGCTGACGGTCACGCGATGGGAAGGACCGGTATTCCGTTGGCCAGGATTGGCAACTGGGAGAGGTCCCAGTTGTCGCGGTCCGCTTCACGGGACAGGTCTTTGACGCGGTAGACCGATTTGCGGACGGCCGGGCGTGTGCTGGCGGCCAGCCATTCTTGGCGCTCGCGAAGATAGGCCTTCATCCATTCCTTTTCATCGCCGCCTTGGGCGGGGGGCGTTTCGGAGAACTGGTTGCGGATGACCCAGAGGATGGAACCGCTGTGAATGAACGAGTCGTAGAGGACGAGGGCGGACAGTGGCAGGGTGAATCCGTGGTCGTCGGCCCATTGCATGGCGGGCTGGAAGTAGGCTTTGTCGAAGAACTCGTTCTGGACGGCGCGCATAACGGGGTCTTGGCGTCCGGCCTGGCGCAGGATTTTCTTGAACTGTGGGTCGTCCGTCAGGGGCACGCCGCCGATTTGGCCGACGTACGGTTCGAGGGCTTCGCTGTAAAGGGCTTTCGCGTCCACATATTTCCGGACCAGTGCCCGAAGATTGCCGTATTCGGTGGTTTGTGAACGACCGTAGGTAATCTGGCGGATTTTGTTCGGGCCGTCGGCATAAATGGCGACGGCGGCGTAGTCCCCGTTGGCGGAACCGGTTTCAAAGGCGTTGACGGTGCGTTCGATGAGGGACTTCTGTTCGCGGGTGAGTTGCATGGCTTGTTCCTCCAGTATACTGAAAATTATTTTAGTATATTGGGGCGGGTTTGTCAATGGGCATCAACGCTGTACAGCGGGATGGCGAAGCACAAGTTCGCGGACATACACCCCCCGGCCCTTCGGGCCACCCCCCTTGAGGGGGGACTTAAAGCAAAGGCAAGTAGTTACTTATGGCATGAACCGTTCCCGAGATACGGCACTTCTGTGGTTGCTCATGCGGGCGGGCGCGGCGGTTCGGTTCGCCGGGGAGAGGGGCTGCAATCTGTTGAATGTCAGCGGTCTTTAAGGCATGATGCATGGGGTGCGGATTGCCCGCCCTGTTTACCGAGTTGGGTGGATAAAACAATGCGCAAGAATTTGCCGGTCTGTCTCGTTGCGGTACTTTGGTTGTGTCTGGGCTGCGCTCCTGCGCAGTCCGTACTCCCCGGGGGGGATGAACGGGCGGCGCTGGTGGCGGGATATTTTCCGGACCGGCTGCATGAATTTGTGTGGCGAAACTGGGAGGCGGTGCCGGCGGGCAAACTGGCGCAGGTGGTGGGTGCTTCGGAGGAGGAACTCAAGGCGGTGGCGGAATCGATGGGATTGCCGGCTGATGTGGCCGTGTCGCCCGACATGCGGGCGCGGGGCTATGTGACGCTGATTCGGCGGAACTGGCATCTGCTGCCCTATGAACAGTTGCTGACGCTGCTGGACATGACGCCGGAACAGTTGTCGGTGATGCTGCGGGAGGAGGACTTTCTGTGGGTGAAACTGGGGCGGGTAAAGCCGCAGTGCACGCCGCTTCAGTATAGTCCGCCGGACGGGTTGGCGCAGGCCCGTGCGGCGGCGATTCGCCGTGTGGTGGAGCAGGATTTTGGCGGGGAACTGACGCGTCCGGCCGAGCCGCGTTTTGACTTCGTACGGAAGCTGGCGGAGCCTCTCCCCCACTTCACTGCACCGCCGGTTTCGGCCGATGCGCCGGTGATGCCGCGAATTGTCTATTCCTATGTGGCGGTGTACGGTGACCCGCTGATGAATCCGAAACTAAACCCCTACCCGGACGGACTCCTGCAGCGTCTTGCCGCCTCGGGGATCAACGGTGTGTGGCTGCAGGCGCTGTTGCGCGACCTTGCGCCGGGCGGGGCGGCGTTTCCGGAGTTTGGCGGGGGGCATGAGACGCGGCTGGCGAACTTGCGCGAACTGGTGGACCGGGCGGGGAAATACGGGATTGGCGTGTATCTGTACATCAACGAGCCGCGCGCGATGCCGCTCCCCTTCTTCAAGGACCGGCAGGAGCTGTGCGGCGTGCGCGAGGCCGAACTGGCCGCGCTGTGTACCGCGCAGCCTGCGGTGCGGCAGTGGATGGGCGACGCGCTGGCCCACATCTTCGGGAATGTGCCTGGGCTTGCGGGTGTGTACGCCATCACAGCGTCGGAGAACCTGACCAACTGCGCGTCCCATGGCACCGCCGGGGAGTGTCCGCGCTGCAAGAGCCGGACCGACACGGACATTCTGACCGAGGTCGTCGGCGTGATTGAGGAAGGGGTACACCGGGGCAATCCGAAGGCGAATGTGCTCATTTCCGACTGGGGTTGGCGCGGGCACGGGGATGCGCGGGAGATTATTGCGCGGTTGCCCAAGGCGGTGTGGCGCATGTCGGTCAGCGAGTGGAGCCTGCCTATCGAGCGCGGCGGTATCAAGAGCACCGTGGGCGAATACTCCATCTCCTCGGTGGGTCCGGGACCGCGCGCATTGCCGCACTGGACCACGGCGAAGGAAGCGGGGCTCAAGATTGGCGCGGAGATTCAGTTCAACAACACCTGCGAAATTGCCAGCATCCCCTACCTGCCTG
>CAZOMH010000497.1:0-3999 GCA_964580415.1 uncultured Nitrospirales bacterium | reverse complement strand
CCTCGCCCTTCTCATCCGTGCCGTTCTTCGCAAAGCTGTACACCACAAACTCGCCATTCTCCCTCACCCGGTACGACAACGGCTTCCCGCCGTTCCACGGGTCCCCCGGCACACGTTCCAAGAACGCAGGCACCAGTTCCTCCAACCGCTCCGGCAACCGCCCCTGCGCAAGCCGGAACCGCTCCACCGCCAACGCTGTCCGCGCCATGTCGAAATTCGTCCGAAGCCGCCATTCCGATTCATAGAGGTGGCTGTTGGGTGTCACGCCGATGGCAAACATGGGTGCGTGCAACATCAGCAGACCGTTCTTTGTCCAAGTTTCGTCCACGGGCGCACACCCGCTGTGGATGGCCTTTTCCGCCTCGTCCTGCATCGCGCGGAACGAGCCCGCATACAGCGCGGCCGTACACTGGTCCCAGGCAAGCAGGTTGCCCAGTATTTGGGTGCTTCGCGCCTCCACCACCTCGTTGAACGAGTACACACTCTCTCCCTTGGCCCCTTCGAAAGACCACCGTTTGTCGAAGTTGTGCATGAACCTTGTGGCATCCCCCGCAAGGACACGGTTCATGAAGGGCCCCCGCGACAGCGGCGGCAGCGCCCCTTCACATCCGCGCTGCAGTTGCGCCAACTGTCCCTCCGAAAAGTCTGTGCGGTTAAGGCAACTCTCCAGCGTGTCCATGACGATGTCGTCCAGTCCGATGCGTACGTATTGCGAAAAGTCCAACGGTTCTTCGGCAAGCGAATCAGCAATCGGAAACGTGTCCAGCATGTCGTTGACCGCGTCCTGCGGACGGCGCTCCATCGCCGCCACCCAGGCGTCCAGTGCCAGGTGCCGCGCCAGGCCCCCCAGTTTGGCAAGGTGCGGCAATTCCACCGCTGGCCCCTTGCGCAGGTCTATCGGATAGCGGCTCTTGGTCAGGCCCAACCGGGCAGTCTCATGCAGCTTTTCTGCGACGTGCCGGCTGACGGTGTCCCAATACCCCCTTGACGTCGTCCACACCGAAGCGGGAATCGGCGCTGTCCGCGGCAGGTCGCCATTGCCCAGAAATGCAATGTTGTCCAGTTCGTTGCGCCGCCACGATTCGTCTCTCGGGGCAGAGGCTAGTCCGTGCGCCGTCCTCCAGGTCCCTTCCAACGGCTTGACCATCCCCATGGCCTCGATATAGCGTGCGGCAAGGTTTTCCGCATCGGGCACGGGCTCGTACCACGCATCGAGCGCGGCAAGCGTGTTCGGAATGTCCCAGCGCTCCAGCGCCGTCCGGCCCGCCGACGCCGCGGGCCAGCGCAGCCATGCCAACAGCGCCAGCACAACCACGAACAGCACGATCCGGCACGCACGCCAACCGGTATGCCGTTCCGCGCGCCGGAGGTGTTGTTCCGGGTTCTCCTGCGGCAGCGGCTGCCAACGCCAATGCCGCTCTTCAGCAAACGGGCTGAGCGAGAATGTCCAGCCCAGTGTGAGCCACGAACCCGCCACCAGACACAACAGCGCGGTGACCGCCCAGCCATCTGACCCGGATGCGGGAGATACGCCAAGATCCGCCCCAAAGGGAAACAGCAGCACCGCGGCGGCAAACCATAATCCTGTATTCTTCAGCGCCGTGCTGCGCGCAATCCGTCCCCGACGCACCCGCTTGATTACACGCATTGCAAGTACTGCGACCGGAACCAGGAGTACTGCCCACGCGGCGCATTCGAGCAGGGAAACAACCACAATGTCCAGGCTGGATACGTTGCCGCCGCGTCTACTCGCATAATCGGAGTACACTCCCAGCGGGATGAGCAGTGTTGCCAGAATAAGCGGTACCATGAGGACAGGCATGCAGGTCATGACTGTCCATGCGATCAACCCCGTCACCACCACCGGTCCCGCGCAAATCATCACCATCTCGCGAAGCGTCGATTCGCCGTGGGACCAGAGGTCCCCCAGAACGGCCGCCATGTTCGGCTGGCCGTGGGCAAGGAACGAAACCACATGCAGTGCGCCCGCCACGCCCAACGCCACACCCAGGTTCACCGCGGCCACCTTGAGCCGGGCCAATTCACGCTCCTGCCCTGTCGCCGGGATGCGCATCGCCCAGTCCATACGCCGTCCACCCTTGCGCGCGCGTTTCGGCATAGTGGCCACAGGCCACGTCAGCGCGGCGAACACAACCGACAGCAGCGGCATGAAGTGAGTCGCAAAAAGTGCAGCATCAGCGTACCCGACGGCCGTGTCTTCACCGGTATTTCCATACATCGTGCTCAGCCAGAACAACGCCACACCAATCAGCCAGACCACCGCCGCGGACTTGGGAAGATACAGGCCAACCCGGCGCATTTCGTACGAAAACAGCGCGGCACGCGATGACCCAAAAGGCTGCCCCGCCCCAGGCCGCCAGACTGTCATATCCAAGGCCATCCCTGCTCCGGACATCAATTCGATTCTGGCGCCCCGGCGCGTCCGCTGCACAAACAGCCATGAAGCCCCGGCAAGCACCGCACTCCCAAGTGCGAAACCCGCCACCAACGCCGGTGTCCCAAACCGGCCAACCGCGGAAACCCGCTCCCACAGCGCTTCCGGACCGAGCAGAAACAGCGGCACCAGCACCGCCACAGCACACGCCATCCAGGCCAGCATGCCCAACACCGCCCGCGACCAGTCCATCATTTGCACGAACAGGTACACCCCCGCCATCAGCAGCACCAAGTGCCACCCACCGCCATGGCCAAAGAGCAGTTGGCAAGCCCGTGACAGCGCCAGCGTCAGCAGCACGATGCCGGCAAGCCGAACCGACAACTGCACCGCCACCGCCGTGCCCGTGTCCACCGGCAGCCGCAGGATGCGCCTCGAAAACCCGCCGCCCATATGACCCGAATTGCGGATGTTGAGGGCCAGCAACAGGCTGCAAAACATCGGCACGCCCAGCACCATCACAAGGCAGTTTTCAGCCGAACGCTCCCACGCCGCCCTCATGTATATGTCGCTGCGGGCAATGCCCAGCACCAGCAGCGACAGGACAAACAACACCCCCACAATCGACCCGCCCACCCGCAACTCCTCCCACACCAGCGCCCGCACCTTGCTGCTCATAGCACCGCCCTCCACATCATTCCCGCACGTGATTCCAAAACCCGCCCCCACGCCATCTTAGATCCCCCCTCGAGGGGGGTGGTTCCGCCGCAAGCGGAACCGGGGGGTGTCGCCTCCTGCATGACAACCCCGCCCGCGCGCCGTCCCTTTTTGAGTGCGGCGGCCATGCCGCCGCTTTCCCTCGCCGGGGCCATGCCCCGGCGCCCTGCGGAAGCGCAGCTTCCGCAGGAAAGCGGTGGCATGGCCACCGCAGTCAAAAATAGCACCCGACTCCACCTACAGGACCCACCATCGCGGCGCTCCATCTCGTCGTTGCTCTGTGTCAGCCTGTCCATCATGTCCACTTCCCAATTCCCGTCCATAGACCTCATCACCTTCAAAACCCACACGCATTCAAAACCTTCGCAATATCAAGCCAAGCGTGCTGCCTCGTCCCGGCCATAAGCTGTCAGCTGCCAATGTGTGGCAGACATTCGTGTCTGCCGTCTTTTTCTCTTTGCCTTCGTCCTACGCCGCGGCCCCGCCGTGGATGGTCGCCCGCGCCACAAAGATCGCCTCCAGTGTCGGCACCGCCGATTCGATGATCTCGCAGCCCGCGGCGTGCGCCGCATGCACAAAAGCATCCTCCTCGCCCTCGCAGACGAGACTCCATTCGCGGCCGTCGCCGTCGGCATGGATAACTCCCGGCAGTTCAGGGCGCGCCTGCCCCGCCTCTTTCGCGCGCACGATGTACTTGCGGTGCCGCGTCTTCACCTCGTCCATGCTCATGTCGAGCACCACACGCCCCTCGTGGATCATCGCCACATGGTCCGCCACCCGTTCCACCTCCTCCAGCAGGTGCGACGAGAACACCACGGTCCGCCCCTCGTCGGCCACCGTCCGCACCACCGCCGCGAGAATGTGCTGTCGCGCCACCGCGTCCAGCT
>CAZOMH010000496.1:0-4025 GCA_964580415.1 uncultured Nitrospirales bacterium | reverse complement strand
TTCGGCAGGGTGCCAGGAAAGAATCATTACGGGGATCGCGGCAAAATACCAGCCCTCCATGGAACAAATGCAAACCAATCGGGATTATAATATATGATGATTTTGCCGGGCACGCGGCGCGAAGCGCCGAAAACCGTGATCTGGACGGAACGCCAGTTGTCCGGCAGGACCAAGCACCCCATACAGGAGCAGGCTGCAATGGACAACCGAAAGCCCGGTTTTCAGACACAATGCATTCACACCGGAAACGCCGTGGACAAGGAGACGGGGGCCATCCGGCGTCCCATTGTCATGGCCAACAGTTACCGGCTTCCGGAGGATGCTTCCGAGCTCAACTGGAGCGGAACAGACCAATTGATATACACGCGCAACACCTCTGCAAACCAGGCGTACCTCCAGGAGAAACTGGCGGCGCTTGAAGGAGGCGAGGATTGCGTGGTCCTCGGCAGCGGCGTGTCCGCGCTTGCGGGCGTGTTCTTCAGCTTCCTGGACAGTGGATCGCACGTTGTCTGCACGGACGTTTCCTATATTGCGGTCTACCGGCTGCTGCAGGAGCTTCTGCCGGAGAAATACGGCGTGCAGACCACGCTTGTGGACACATCCGACCCGCATGCGGTGGAACGGGCACTCCGGCCAAACACCAGGATTGTCCACATTGAGACCCCCGGAAACCCCACCACGCGGGTGAGCGACATTGCGGCGATCGCCCCAATGGCCAAGTCCGCCGGGGCGCTGCTTACGGTGGACAGCACCTTTGCCTCCCCATTTCTCCAGAATCCGCTGGCGCTGGGCGCGGACCTTGTCATTCACAGCCTCACAAAGTACATCAACGGCCACGGCGATTCGATGGGGGGCGCGGTTATTGGAAAGAAGGAACTTGTGGAAAGGATTCGCCGCCAGGCCATGGTCAATCTCGGCGGGGTCATCAGCCCCTTCAACGCATGGCTTATCATGCGCGGCATCGTGACCCTTCCCCTGCGCATGCGGCAGCACAGCGAGAGTGCATTGAAGACCGCCCGCTTTCTTGAAGGGCACCCGGCCGTGGCGTTTGTGGCCTATCCCGGTCTTTCCAGCCATCCCCAGCATGAAACCGCGAAGCGGCAGATGCGCGCGTTTTCCGGAGTCATGGCCTTCGGTCTTCGCACGGACGCCGCGGGCCACAACCGGTTTCTTAACTCCCTGAAACTCATCGTGCCCGCCGTGTCCATCGGCCATGACGAGAGCCTGATCGTATATGTCGGCCCTTCCGACGAGCGCAACCATTTCTATCCGCCCGAATTTCAGAACGGCCATATCCGGTTCAGTGTGGGTTTGGAAGACACGGAGGATATTATTGCCGACCTTGCCCAGGCACTGGATCAGGTTACGACAGGCGCATGACCCGCCGGACACGGGGCATTCCCCGTTATGGACGCGCTGTGCGCGTTCTTCCGGTTCTCAGGACGATCAGCAGGAGCGCGGCTGCGGAAAGGAGCACGAGCGCATCGCCTCCCGCACCGCCTGACGGCGGTTTTGGGGCGCCGCCGCCCAGCGTTGCCGCCGTGCCCATGCATCCCTGCAGAAGACCGTCAATGCCCCCCTCGCCTTCCCCCTCGGCCGCGGTTTCGCCCTCGCCTTCCTCTTCCCCCTCGGCCGTCACCTCGCCTTCGCCGGGCGTTTCCCCCTCCGCGGTGCCGTTGAACGCATCCCAGGCCGCATCTACAAAGTCGTTCGTGCCCGTGGCAAACACAGCCGTCAAATGGGCGTTCGCCGCGTCATTGGGGTGGGAATCGTCCGTTGCGCCGCCGTAGGCGCTCTTGAGCCGGTTGGGATGGGTGGCCGTGTCGGCGTTCGCTATTTCGTTGAACAGGTCGAACACGGCCACGTTGTTCAATCCGGGATGGGCGGTCTTGTATGCCGGGAGCCACTCATTCTGGAGCCAGTTGTTGAACAGGCGCGCGCGGTGGGCGGCGGCATCGTCGGTGGAGGTGTTGTTCAGCGGCGGCGATGTGACCGGGATGAACAGCGTGTCCGGATTGGCCGCAAACACATCGCCCAGCGGCTTGTACCACTGGCCGTTTGCGCCGTAGGTGTGGCCCGCACCGGACGGGTGCCGGTAAACAGCTTTGAGATTGGCCAGCGTCAGGTCGCCCAGCGGGTCGCCGGGTTCAGTGCCGTTCGAAGCAACGTCGCTGTTTGGAAAACAGCTCTTGAACATGATAATGGTGTTGAGACCGCTTCCGTTCGGATGGGTCTTTACCTGTCCGACATAGTCGTTGAACCACAGCAGCCAGGTGTTCATGTCGGTGCTGTCGCCGGGCACGCCGCCCAGCGAGGCCGGGCGGCCGGTGTCGGGCAGCAGTGCTGTCCCATAGGTGATCTCGTTGACCTGATCAACATAGGTCTTGGCCGACAGGGCATTGCGCAGGCTGAAATCAAGCCAGTTTTGCCCCACCGAATGGTGGATAAACAGCAGATCACCGGCATGAACCGTCCCCGCGGCCATGCAAAGGCAAAGAAGAACCGCCCACCGCGCGCGCATTTCCGGCTTCATTGGCCCACACCTCCTGTCTTTCGCCGCACACCGTCCTTCCCGGCACAGAAACTTTCCATTCCGCTTCGCTGCGGGTGCCCCGCAGTTGGGACGGTTGCCACACAATTATACCACCCGGCACGGTTACTACCCCCCGGCCCCGGCAAAGGGCTATAATGAAGACTTGCGGGACAGCCCGCTTGCCGCGGCACACCCTTTTGGCGCAGCCGGGCTTCCGGCTGTCCTTTTGGTCATAAGGACACCCCCATGCATCCCACACAAGACAGCGACGCCTTGGTTATAGCCGGGCGGCGTTTTGGCTCGCGCCTGATGATTGGCACGGGCAAATTCCCGTCGGCGCAGGCGTTGCGCGACGCAATTGAATTCAGCGGATCGGAAATCGTAACCGTGGCGCTGCGCCGCGTGGACCTGTCCGCGCCGGAATCGGAAGGCATTCTTTCGGCCATCGACCCGAAGCGCCAGTTAATCCTGCCCAACACCAGCGGCGCCCGCGATGCGGACGAGGCGGTGCGGCTGGCCCGGCTGGCCCGGGCCGCCGGGATGGAGCCCTGGATCAAACTGGAACTGACCCCGGAGCCGCGCTATCTGCTGCCGGACCCGGTGGAGACACTGCGCGCCGCCGAAATCCTGGTCAGGGACGGGTTCGTGGTGCTGCCCTACATCCAGGCCGACCCCATGCTGGCCAAGCGGCTCGAAGAACTGGGCACGGCCACCGTGATGCCGCTGGGCGCTCCCATCGGCAGCAACCGCGGCCTGCGCACACGCGACATGATCCGCATCATCATCGAACAGTCCAGCGTGCCGGTTGTTGTCGATGCCGGGCTGGGCGCGCCGTCGCACGCGGCCGAGTGCATGGAACTCGGCGCGGATGCGGTGCTGGTAAACACGGCGCTGGCCGACGCCCGCGACGCGGGCGCGATGGCCAGGGCCTTCGCCATGGGTGTCGAGGCGGGGCGAATGGCCTGGCGCGCGGGGCTCGGTCCCGAACGCGGCACCGCCGAGGCATCTTCGCCGCTGACCGGCTTCCTGTTTGAAGACGCGAAGGACAGAAGTTGCCGGGAGAAGGATCCGTCCCGCCATGACTAAACCATGTGCCTGCCCCAGTCCCCCTTCGAAGATGCGAGGAACAGATGCCGGCAATGCATCCTATCAGCCCGCTTCAGCGGGCTCCTCTTTGCACCCGGCTTCAGCCGGGGTGTACAAAAGGGTGGACCGTAAAAAGACAGCACGCTTTAGCGCGCTTTCAGGAGGCTTTAGCCATGTGCTGGCGGGCAGAAGGACTGAAGCCTTGAAAAAGCACGCTGAAGCGCGCTGGAAAACCGAGAAAGGAATTCTCCTCCCCACCCCCCGGCTAAAGCCGGGGGCAAAGAGGAGCCGGCTGAAGCCGGCTGACAAAGCAGGCACGCTCAGAGGCAGGGTTGAAGATGCGGCCCTTTCAGCCCTCCGGATTGATAGTCTTTCCTCAACCGATTCTTGTCCCCCTTATCTTCGA
>CAZOMH010000495.1:0-4025 GCA_964580415.1 uncultured Nitrospirales bacterium | reverse complement strand
CTCAGCGACCCCTATGTTGCGGCGATGAAGGGCGTGCTGTTGTGCCGGTGCCCGGAGACGCGCATCGTTGATCTCAGCCATGACATCGCCCCGATGGACAAAGTTGGCGCGTCCCTGTTCGCCGAGGCGGCCCTGCCGTGGTTTCCTGAAAACACCATTCATCTGCTGGTGATCGATCCGGGCGTGGGCACGGCGCGGCGGCCCGTCGCCGTCCGCGCGGGCGGACAGTTCTTCGTGTTTCCCGACAACGGCCTGTTGACGCTGCTCTTCCGCAGATTCTCCGTGGACGAGGCGCGCGTTATTGACCAGTGCCCCCTTTTTCCCGAGGACGTCAGCCGCACTTTTCATGGGCGCGACGTTTTCGCGCCCGCGGCCGCGTGGCTCGCGCTGGGCCATCCGCTCGAAACGCTGGGGCCTTTGGCCGGAAGCCTTGTGGAACTCAGCGTCCCCATGCCTGCCCTGGCCGCCGACGGCGCGGTCTGCGGTGAGGTCATCCACATCGACCGTTTCGGCAACTGCATCACGAACATCCCGGCCGACCGCTTCGCCGACGCAGCCGTGCCCCATTCCGCAATCATACAGAACCGCGCGCATCCCCTCCCCCTCCGCGGCACCTATGCCGATGTGAAGCGTGGAGACGCGCTGGCGCTGTCGGGCAGCACGGGACGTATCGAGATCGCCGTGCGCGACGGCAACGCCGCCGTTACACTGGCTCTCCGGCTCCGGGACGCCGTGCGCATCGTCTAACCGCCGGACTGCGCATATTCTGCGCAACTACGTGCCGGATGGGCAAGCATCGATTGCCCATTTGCGCCCCCGCCCTCCGGTCTTCCTTCCGTCAAAACCGCCTAAGGCCCTGTTTTTGGACATTTCTTCATGCCGGACCTCCCCGCGCGTGCAATGGCACGCGCCTTGCTCCGCTTGTTGCGGATCCCAATACGGAGTCCCCATGGAACGCAGGCTCAACAACACAAAAGGAGACGCGGCAATGAAAACACAGTTGCTCGTGACAGGCGGCATTGCCCTGGCCGCTTCAATGATGATCTTGGCGCCGGCACACGCGCAGGGTGGTCCCGGAGATGGTTACGGACCGCCCCCCGGCGGCCCCGGCGGCCCCGGCGGGCCGGGCGGGCCGGGCGGGCCGGGCCTCTTTGGCCCCCGTCCTGACCAGCTCGACGCGAACAAAGACGGCAAGGTCACCGAGCAGGAGTACAACGACGCGTGGAACAAGGTCATCTGGGAACAGTTCAAACAACTGGACACCAACAATGACAAGCAACTGAGCAAGGAAGAGATGGAAAAGGCCCACGGTCCTGAACACGGTCCGCACGGATCGGGCGACACGGCGGGAACACCGCCGCCGCCGCCGCCCGACGCAAAGACCGGCGACAAGCGCCCGCCCATACGCCCACCGCGCCCCACAGCCGAGGAGCTTGACCCCAACAAGGACGGCGTCGTCACCCGGGAAGAGTACACGCAGGCATGGAGCAAATCCGTTTCAACCCAGTTTAAGCAGTTGGACACCGACAAAGACGGCGTGCTCAGCAAGGATGAACTGGAAAAGATGTTCGGTCCCAAGCCGGAACAGGGACCGGGTGGCCCCCCGCCGGAGCGATAGTCCGAATTTCACCGACCGCGGGCGGTGCATCGGGACTGGGCCCGGTGCGCCGCCACCCCATTTTGCCACCGCCGCCAGACACTACCCCCGGCGCCCCTGATGCCCTATAATCGACATGCAGCGGAAACCGCCCCGAACCGCGGGGAACACGGACAGATCATGCGCAGAAACCTGATATACGCCCTGCTCGTCACTATATGGATCGTTTTTGCCGGCTGGCAGCTTCTCGAACACCGGCGGGTGGGCGACTTTGCCCGGAAGAATCTTGCAAACCGCGCCCATGATCTTTCCGCCGCCCTCAGCGTGGTCATCCGTTCCCAGGGAAGAATCGCCATCATTCCAAAACCGCGCCTTGAGGCGGCGCTCAGCGAACTCACCAATTCCACCGAACTGCGTTCGGTTATGCTGCTCAACGCCGCGGGCGAGGTGGTGGCCTCGTCCGGGCAGCCCATGGTGGTCGATGCGCGCGTGCTGCTGCGCACGCACGAATATTGGACCCGCGATGCCGCCTCGTTCGCCAATCTTGTCGCCCTCGGTCCCGGCACGGAGGGTACGGCCCACTCTCCCGCCATTTTGCCGCTCGACACACCCCGCGACAGCAGCGACCGGGGCGAGGCCAAGACAGCGCAGGATTTCCTGAACAGCCCCTTTCTCGATCCCATGATCAGCGCGGACAACCGCAAGATTCTGCTCGGCATGATGGGCGACACCCCCCTGAGCGACGAGCAGGTAAACACCATCCTGGGAATGTTCCGCGCGGGCTCCATCAACGAGCACCGCACTGAAACGCTGCGGCGTTCCCTTGCGGGCAGGCCCCTGACGGATGAACTGCTCCGGGACCTGCTCATGATGGCCCTGGGACCGCCCCCCGGACCGCCCCCCGAACAGCCGCCCTGGATGAGCAAGCCCGAATACGAGCGGCTTATGCAGGAACACGGCGTACACTGGCTCCTGGTGACCATTCCGACGGACACCCTGCGCGCCGAGGTGGCCGCCGACCTGCGCCTGCGGATTTTTGTGCTGGCCGGCGCGCTGTTCGCCTGCCTGCCGCTTGGTTTTGCCTGGCGGGGATTCCGCCGTTCGTCCGAACTGCAAATCCAGCTCGTGCGGGCGCAGGAAACCGCCAAACGCCTCAGCGAATTGAACGTCACCGCAGCCGGCCTGGTGCATGAGACCAAGAACCCCCTCAACCTGATCCGCGGCATGTCGCAGATGATCGGGCGGGGCGGGGGCATCCCCGAAGAGGTGCGCAACACCGCCGCGAAGATCACCGAGGAAGCCGACCGTGTCGCGGGCCGCCTCAACCAGTTCCTCGCCTACGCCCGCCCCGTGCAGCCCCGGCCCAAGAGGATAGAACTCAAAACACTGGTGCAATCCATGTTCGATGTGCTCTCGGTGGACGGCGAGGAAAAGGGCGTCGTGCTGGAAGTGACCGGGCCGCAACTCTTTGTCTCCGCCGATGAGGACATGCTGCGCCAAACGCTTTTCAACCTGCTCATCAACGCTGTGGAAGCCGTTCCCGACGGCGGTCGCGTGGAAGTCCGGCTGGCGGAGGAATCGGACAAGACCGCCCGCATGGACGTTTGCGACAACGGTCCCGGTGTTCCCGAAAAGGACCGCGAAGCGGTGTTCCGGCCCTATGTCACCACCTCGGAACACGGCACGGGGCTCGGACTCGCGGTCGTGCGCCAGATCGCCCTTGCCCACCACTGGGGGGCAACCTGCGAAGCCGGCGAAAACGGTGCGGTATTCTCGGTGCGCGGCATTGCCCTCGACCGAAGCGCGGAAGGGCGGGAAACATGACCAAAAACCTCGGGAAACACATCCTCGTGGTCGATGACGATCCGGCACAGCGCAGCCTGCTCGAATCCTTCCTTTCCGGACAAGGCTTTTCAGTCGTCACGGCCGCATCCGCCCAGGACGCGCTGGACCGTTTTGCCAGCGCCCGCCCCGATATGCTCGTGTCAGACGTGCGCATGCCGGGCATGACCGGATTGGAATTGCTGGACCGTGTCGTCAGCCTTCACCCCGGCCTGCCCATGCTGCTGGTCACCGCCTATGCCGACATCCGCGACGCTGTGGGGGCCATGCGCGGCGGGGCCGTGGATTATCTGGAAAAACCCATCGACCTCGACGAACTGCTCGCCACCGTACGCCATGCGCTGGCCCTGAATGAAAGCGGTCCGGCGGCGGTGCCCGAGGGTTTTGCGGTGCCCGAAGGCATGGTCGCCCGCAGCGCGCCCATGCTTGAAGTGCTGCGGGATGCGGCCCTTGCGGCACCCTCCGAAACGCGCCTGCTTGTCACCGGCGAAAGCGGCACCGGCAAAGAGGTCGTCGCCGACCTTGTCCACCGCTGGAGTGCGCGCGCAGCCGGTCCCTTCGTAAAGGTAAACTGTGCCGCCATCCC
>CAZOMH010000494.1:0-4030 GCA_964580415.1 uncultured Nitrospirales bacterium | reverse complement strand
GCGGCGCGACCTGATCCTGGGCATGGCGGCGGGACTGGAAAGCGGCAAGAAGCGGGCCTACGTGGGCGGCACGCTCGCGGCCAATCCGCTGAGTGCCGCGGCGGGCTATTTCGCCATCCAGGAAATCGCGCGGACCAATGCCTGTGAAAAGGCGGGACAGGCCGGCGACCGGATCACCAAAGGGCTGCAGGCCATAATCAAGAAACTGGGCCTGCCCTTTGTGGCCTATAATCAGGGTTCGATATGCCATCTGGAAACCGTGGCGGCCATGTTCATCAAACTCGACTATCTCCACATCCTGCGTGTGCTGAAAGAGATCAAGACGCGCAAGCACTGCATGGAGGAGTATGGCGCGGCCTATGCGGCCGAGGGGCTCATCACGCTGGCCGGGAGCCGTCTCTATACGAGCATGGCCGACACCGACGAGGTGGTCGATGAGGCATTGGCGCGCTTTGAACGCGTGCTGTCCAAGGCCGACACGTCGCTGCTGAAGGAAACGACGACTTGAGATTTGGCAACTGTTGAGCCGGTTGGCATAGGCTGCATCATTCTCCGGTCCTGCTCTTAATCGTGCTCTTGCTCGATATTCACTGGGGGCCATGAAAGGCGTTCCGGTCATATTGAGGAAGGTCCCGCAGTATTTCCGTGATTCTTACGAGGGAGCAAGAGCAAGAGCAAGAGCAAGAAGAATTAGAAAAGGAAGCAGAATAATGAACGACATCGCCCAGGCCCGACAGGCCGTGCTGGCCATGGGCGTCAAATTGGTGGAGACCGGCCTCGTCATCGGTACCTGGGGCAATATTAGTGTGCGTGCCGGCGACAAGATGGTCATCACTCCCAGTGGTGCTGATTACGCCACCCTCACCCCGGAAGACCTGCCCATCGTCGATATCGCCGCGGGCACATGGGAAGGGCCCAAGCCGTCCAGCGAGCGCGACCTGCACCTGGCCGTGTTCCGTGAACGCAGCGACATCAACGCCGTCATACACGTCCACTCGCCGCACGCATCCACCCTGGCCGCGGCGCGCCGCGAACTGCCCGCCATTCTCGACGACGTTGCCCAGTTGATCGGTCCCAGCGTGCGCGTGGCCGACTACGCCCTGCCCAGTTCCAAGAAGATTGTCCGGGAAACCATGAAGGCGCTCAAGGGGCGCATGGCCGCCATCATGGCAAACCATGGCGCAATCTGCCTGGGCCGTACGCTGGATGAGGCGCTGCTCTGCTGCCAGGTACTGGAAAAAGGCTGCAAGGCTTTCATCGAGGCCGAATTCCTTGGCGGCGCCAAGGAAATCAACAAATTCGAGGCATGGATCATGCACCAGGTGTTTATCCGCAAGTACTCCAGGCAGTGGAAGGACAAATAACCTTCAAAGACACGAGGGGGCACAAGTCGGCCGGGGATGCATTTCACCGCAAACAAACCGCGCACCTGCTCCAAGTTCCCCATCGGGGGGGGGCTGGCCCGAAGGGCCGGGGGTTGTCGATCAGCGCGTCAGAGACCGACCGATCCTTCTGCCCCCCCTGTCTTCAAAGGCGGTCGCGTCAGTTGCCCCCAACGGTGAAAAGGCAAATCTCCGGGCGGCACAGGAACCGGACCTGGGGCGCGGGCGGAGGCACCATGCCGACGCCGCGGCTGGTGTAAACGGTGGTGTTGCCCACCTGATACTGTCCCGCTTCAAATCGCTTGGCGGTTGCCGTGAGTGTAAAGACCGCGCCCCACCACGGAAGCCGCACCTGTCCGCCGTGCGTGTGTCCGCAGAGGTAAAGGTCCGCGCCGTGACGGGAGGCTTCCTCGGCATAGTCGGGGTAATGGTTCAGGACAATCGTATAATCTGCCCCTGCCGCCGCCTCGTACGCGGGATCGTGGAAACCCTTCGGATACAGTCCCACAAGCGCGACGGTCCTGCCCCCGAACTGGAGCATCACGGTCTTGTTCTTCAGGATGGTCACATTGGGCGCGACCTTCTCGAGACGGCGCACATCGTCCGCACCGATGCAGGTGAACACACCGAGCGGCGCATGCAGTCCGCTTAACTCCTCGGCCAGCGCCAGCGTCTCCTGTTTGCCGGACGAACCCAGGTCGCCCGTGAGCAGAATTAGATCGGGTGCCAGCGTCTTTGCCTGTTCCAACACCCACTGGTCACGCCGGGGGCTGTCCGCTCCGATGTGCAGATCGGTCAGGTGAAGCACCCGCAACGGTCGGGCAAAGGGGCCCTTCAAGTCAATCCGGCTCACTTGCGGCCAGTTTGGTTCGACTTGGAAACCCCATACGAACGCGGACAAATGAACAGCTCCGCCGAAGCAGATGGCCAGCAGAAGGCGAAACGCGGCCGCGGGCCGGCGCGCGGGGTCATACCACGCATGCACCCATCCCCGAAAACAGTACAGCGCCGGAAGCGCGGGCAGGCCGCACGCTGCGGCAAAGAGCGCAAGCCCTATGAATTCATAATGCTCATCCAGCATCCCCCAATGGTACCAACTCTTGCGCGGCGCCCGTGAATCTGCCCTTGCCCGGGAATTACATGAAACCTGCGGTTCGCACGGCGTGTCGAAAGTTTTGCACCTCCGAAAGGCAACGTTATACACTGGTTCAACCGGTCTGAAAGACCGGACAACTGAAAGGATAATCAGATGAGTGAACAGACACGGCGCGAGTTCGTGCGCAATACGGCGATGGGCGCGGTGGCCGGTGTGGTTATGGTGGGCACCTCCAAAACCTCTTGGGCCGGGGCAAATGACCGCGTGCGGGTGGCGCAAATCGGCATCAACGGCCGGGGCAAAGACCATCTCAAGGGTATGCTGAGCCATGAAGGCGTGGAAGTCGCCACGTTGTGCGACGTCGATGAAAACCTCTTCGAACCGCGCATCAAAGGTTTCTTTGAAAGCAAGAACCTGAAACGCCCCTCGACGGAAGTCGATCTGCGCAAGGTTTTTGAGGACAAGGATATCGACGCGGTAATGATTGCCACGCCGAACCACTGGCACTCGCTTGCGGCCATTTGGGCGCTGCAGGCCGGCAAGAACGTCTACGTCGAGAAGCCCTGCTCGCACAATCTTTTCGAGGGCAACCAACTGGTCGCAGCCGCCAAGAAGTACGGCAAGGTGGTCCAGCACGGTTCGCAGATACGCAGCAATCCGTCGATTCAGAAGGCCATCCAGCAGTTGAACGAAGGCGTAATCGGCGAAGTGTACATGGCGCGCGGTCTCTGCTACCGCTGGCGCGACGATATCGGCAAGAAAGAAGACTGCCCGGTGCCCGCAGGCGTGCATTATGACACGTGGCTTGGCCCGGCGCCGGAGCGCCCGTTCAACCCGAACCGCTTCCACTACAACTGGCATTACGTGTGGGATTACGGCAACGGCGACATCGGCAACCAGGGCGTGCATCAGATGGACGTGGCCCGCTGGGGTCTCGGCGTGGACATGCCCTCCAAGGTCACGTCGATGGGCCGCATGTTCATCTTTGACGACCAGAAGGAAGTGCCCAATGTGATCACGACCGCCTTTGACTTCCCGAACGCGGGCAAGAAGGGCAAAATGCTCGTGTTCGACGTCCGCCCCTGGTGTACCAACGACGAAAAGAACGCCAAAGTCGGCGTTATCTTCTACGGCAGCAAGGGATACATGGTCATCGACTCCTACTCGCACTACAAGGTCTACCTTGGCGAAAAGGGCACGGACGGCCCCGAGGGGGATGACGAGGGCGATCACTACGGCAACTTTATCGACTGCATCCGCAACAACACGCCGGACAAGGTCAACGCCCCCATTCAGGAAGGCGCCGCATCTTCGGCGCTGTGCCATCTGGGCCTGATTTCGGCGAAACTCGACCGGTCCCTGGGCTTCGACCCGGCCAAGGGCGACTTCATCGGCGACGCCGAGGCGAGCGCGCTGCTCAAGCCCGCATACCGTGCCCCCTTCGTGGTGCCCGAAAGCGTGTAAACCCCACATTCAACACGGTTCTTCCGGGGACGCCCGCCCAGTGCGCGGCGTCCCCGCTGCTGTTCACCCTTGTGCCATCCCCTCCCGG
>CAZOMH010000493.1:0-4031 GCA_964580415.1 uncultured Nitrospirales bacterium | reverse complement strand
GCTGCTGGCGCGGCTGCGTTGCCGCGGCGTAAAAGGAACCACGGGCACGCAGGCGTCGTTCATGGCGCTCTTCGACAATGACCACGAGAAGGTCCGCAAACTCGACCAGATCGTGGCGGAAAAACTCGGCTTTGCCTCGTCGTTTGTGATCACCGGCCAGACCTACACGCGCAAGGTGGACACGCATGTGCTGCGCACGCTCGCCGGGCTGGGCGAATCGGCCCACAAGTTCGGCACCGACATGCGGTTGCTGGCCAGCATGAAGGAGGTCGAAGAGCCTTTCGAGTCCACGCAGGTGGGCAGTTCGGCCATGGCCTACAAGCGCAATCCCATGCGCTGCGAGCGTATCTGCGCGCTGTCGCGTTTTCTCATGGTCGCTCCGTTGCATGGCGAATTCACCACCGCCACGCAGTGGTTCGAGCGCACGCTCGACGATTCGGCCATCCGCCGGCTCAGCCTTCCCGAGGCGTTCCTCGCGGCCGACGGCATTCTCAATCTCTGGCTGAACGTGATGGAGGGGCCCAGGGTCTACCCGAAGGTTGTCGAGAAGCACTTGTGGGCCGAACTGCCCTTCATGGCGACCGAAAACATTATCATGGCCGGCGTGCGCCGGGGCGGCGACCGTCAGGTGCTGCACGAGGCCATCCGCACGCACTCGCATGCGGCCGCGGCGCGGGTAAAGGAAGAGGGCGGCGACAACGACCTGCTGGACCGGCTCGCCGTGGACCCCGAAATCGGCATGACCCGCGCCGAGATCGACGCGGTGCTCGACCTGCGCGAGTTTGTGGGCCGCGCGCCCGAGCAGGTTGTCGAGTTCATGGACGCGGAGGTGGCCCCGGTCATCGAACGGCACCGCGGGAAACTCGGCGGCATCGCTTCCGACGTGCGGGTCTGACGGATCGGCATGCCAAACGACGAAAGAATTGCGGTCATCGTCAACCCCCGCTCGGCCCACGGGCGCACGGGCAGGCGGTGGCCCGCCATTCTCGCCGCGCTGCAGAAGCAACTGACCAACTTCGAAGTGTTCTTCACGGAGCGCGCCGGGCATGGCACGGAACTTACCCGCCGGGCGCTGCGCGAGGGGTTTACCCGCATCGTCAGCGTGGGCGGGGACGGCACCCATTTCGAGGTGAGCAGCGGTTTTTTTGACGGCACCCGTCCGGTCAACCCCGATGCCGTGCTGGCGATCCTGCCCCACGGCACCGGTTCGGACCTTGCCCGTTCCCTGCGTCTGCCGCGCAAGCTCGAGGAGGCGCTGCCGCATATCGTCGGCGGCCGGGTCATCCGCATGGACGTCGCCCGCATTACCTGCCGTCGTTTGGAGGGCGGCGAGGTGATGTGCCACTTCTTGAATACGAGCCGCATCGGCATGGGCGGCGAGGTGGTGTACCGGGTTAACCGCAACACCAAGGCCTGGGGCGGTTTTTTCTCCTACTGCTGGGCCATGCTGAAGACGCTGTTTGTGTACACGGACAAGCCCATGCGGATCGAGATTGACGGCAAGGTGACCGAACAGGTCGTCAAGGAGATCATTATTGCGAACGGGCAGTACGACGGCGGCGGCATGCACGTTGCGCCGGACGCGCTGCTCAACGACGGGCTCTTCGACATCTACATTATCGGGCCCATCGCCCTGTGGGATGCGCTGCGCAGCCTCCCCCTCATCTATCGCGGCGGACTTATGAAACGGCCCGACGTCATCTCCCACCATCGGGGATGGGTCATCCGGATCGATTCGCCCGAAGAGGTGAAGATTAACACCGACGGCGAAGTGCCGGGCGTGCTGCCGGCCACGATTGAGCTGCTGCCCGCGGCTATTCGCGTGGTCGCCGGCAAGGACGCGCCCCTGCGCTGATTCAGCCCCGTCCGCCATCCCCCTGTCCCATTACTTGAGCGGTATGAAATGCTCGCGGACCGCGGCGTGGAGCCGCGGTGCCAGTTCCTTGCGGTCGTCGCCGGACAGGGGCGCGTCGCCGAAGCGGACGCGGGCGACAACGCCCTTGTGGCGCAGCAGCCGTTGCAGGTGGAACATGAACCCTTCCGGCCGCCACCAGCCCACGATCTCGCTGGCGGGCGGATCGCCCGGAAGCGTTTCGTAGCCCAGTGTTGCGTAGTATACCGGCAGTTTCGCCGCCACGGCCGGTTCTATCAGCGCCGACTTGAACGGCTCCACATCTTTGCCGACCGTGATATGGCTTTCGGCAAACACCGCCACCGCGTCGCCCAGTTCAATGGTGCGGCTGATCAGCTTGTTTACCCGCACCGTGTCGCGGCGGCTCTTGCGGTCAATGAAGATGACATACATCGACTTGGACAGAAAACCGATGACCGGCCAGTGTTCCACATCGCCCCGGGCCACGTAGATGCAGCCTGTCTGGTGCGTCAGCACCACCATGTCCAGATAGCTCAGATGGTTCGCCACCAGGAAGAAGGGCGGTTTGGGCACGTTGCCTTCGGCGACGATACGGATGTTGGCGATGCGGGCAAAACCGTGGTTCCACATGCGCAGAAACGCGCGGCGCAGCCGGCGGTCGGCCCGTTCGGAAAAGAGCCGGGTCGGCCATGCCAGCAGGCGCAGGGAAAACAGAACAAGGGTCATCAGGCCTATCAGGGCGAAACGCACCGCCATTCGCGTAAACTGCATGAAGCGACTCCCATGGTACCGCGATACTGTAGCACAGCGGCCGTCCCCGGCGAAAAAAGGGCTTTTCCGACCGCGGGACGGCTACAGCGCCGTGAGCACGCTTACGATGCGGGCCATGGACTCGTTGACGGGCAGGGGGCCCCCGCGCTGGTAACGCTGGAACTCCACATGACCGTCCATGAACAGCACATTGGAACCGCCCGGGATGTGGTTGTAGTTTTGTCCCCGGGCGGACAACTGGTCAAACATGATAAACACACCGCTTTGGGCGGTCGCGGCGGTTCCGGCATTGTTGATGTCGGTGATCAGGAACCGCTCCACGCCCTCACGAAGGCGGTACAGGATGTTGCCCCCACCATTTCCCAGGCCGGTGAAGGTGTGCCCCATCGCTGTGCCCAGTTTCACAAGGTCCACATCCGCGTCGGCGACGGGATAGAGTCCGTGGGCATTGCCCTCGATATAGGATGTCAGTTCTCCCATATGGTGCGGACCGGTCAGGTTGTCCAGCACCAGGCCGAATTGCATGGCCACAATGTCGGAAGGTGCCAGATTGTGTGTGTCCGCGTTGAATGAGGGCAGCAGATTCCAGAAAGCGAAGTCTTCCAGCGGTTGACGGGCGGTGGGGTTGTCCATGATCCAGCCGAGGTACCCGTAGCATTCGTCAACGGCGCGGGCACAGCTTCCGCCGTTGTTGGCGGCATACCCGAAACACCAGTTTCCCGCGGTGTCGTGGCCTTTGCTGATACCCTCCCCAAAGCGCGCGCTCGACGGACAGAAGGCGATCATCGGGTCGGTCAGATACTCCGGATACAGCAGGAAGGCATTGGGTCCGGCGTCGATACAGAGCCGGTACCCGCCCCCTTCGAAGGGTCCCCGGAGATAGGCACCCCACTGTATGGGCGGGAAGGAGCCTTTCGACTCGCCGGCGTACATCTTCAGCAGTACCCCCCACTGCTTGAGGTTGTTCTGGCAGGTGGCACGGCGTGCGGCTTCGCGCGCGCGCCCCAGCGCCGGCAGCAGAATGGCGGCCAGCACGGCGATGATCGCAATCACCACCAGCAGTTCAATCAGTGTGAACCCCCGTCCCGTCCTACGGTGCATGTGCAGTTCCCCATCCACTGTTTTGAAAGATCCGCTGCGCCAAATCCTTCAGCGTTGCGCAACCACCCCACCTTAGCAAATTCACTGGTTGGCCTGCAAACGCTTCCGGTGGCAGGGTGATCGCATTAAGATACCGACCTGACGAAAACACGCATGACGGAAACTTCCGGGGCTTGTGGTGTCCAAACGCCACAAAAGCACTGCACGTTAAATATGGATATCGAGAGTGCTCTGCAATTAGTCCCCCTTCAAAGACGAGGGGGACAGAAGTCTTAGGTCCCCCCTG
>CAZOMH010000492.1:0-4031 GCA_964580415.1 uncultured Nitrospirales bacterium | reverse complement strand
CAGCCGCGCCGGGGGCGCGGCCCGACGGAAAGAGAGGCGCCATGGCGGAGTTTGTTCTTGGAACGGGACAACGGCAAACCCTGCGCAATGTGCTCCGGCTGACGGAAAGCGTTATCGTCAAGCAGGAGGGCATACCGCGCGAGATTCGGCTTTGGAATGACTGGATTTGCGTCAACGCGCGCCGTCCCGATTTCAAGGGGGATTACGAGAATTACCAGTTCCGGATTCCACTTGACCGGCCGTCGGAGATTGACGCGCTGGAGCGGGTGTCGGAAGAGTATGCCGACCTGTGCGAGTTTCACCGGGACGAGGACGGTGCGCTGCTGGAATGTCCGGCGCCGGGCCAGGAGTTTTCTCCGAAGGTTTACGAGGCGCTGAACAAGATCAGCATGGCGCTGCAGCTTCCCGAGGTGTGGCATGCCGAGGGTGCGGACTTTCGCCTGGAGCCCATCAGCATCGAAATGCTCTTCCACGCCATGGTGCAGTACAAGGCCAGCGACCTGCACTTGTCGCCCGGTCTCAATCCGGTGTTTCGCATCGACAATGAAACCCGCCACTCCGAGCTGCTTTCCCCCCTGTCGGGGTTTCAGATTAACGACCTTATCCGGCAGATAGCGCCTCCGGGTTACTGGGAAGAATTCGAGCAGTACAAGCAGACCAGTTTCAGCTTCCACCAGGCCGGTGTCGGCTATGCCCGTGTGTCCGCGTTTATAAAAAGCGGCGCCCCCCACTGCACCTTCCGTTTCCTGCCCGAGAAGATTCCCTCATTCGAGGAGTTGAACATTCCCGGCGAACAGATGCGGACGCTTGCGGCGACGCACCGGGGGCTGATTTTGGTGACCGGCATGACCGGCAGCGGCAAGACCACCACCGTGGCCGCGCTGCTCGACTGGATCAACGCGAACCGGTCCGTGCATATTCTGACCATAGAAAACCCCGTCGAATACGTGCATACCAACAAGAAGTCCATTCTTTCCCAGCGAAACCTGGGCATCGACGTGGGTTCCTTCTCCGAGGCAATCACCGGCGCGCTGCGCCATGATCCCGACGTCATCCTTATCGGCGAAATGCGCGATCCCGACACGATCCGTTCCGCCATCAATGCCGCCGCCACGGGGCACCTGGTGATCAGCACGCTTCACGCCAACACGGCATCCGAGGTGACCAACCGCATCGTGAGCTTCTTTGATCCGAACGAGCGCGACCTGGTGCGGTTGCAGTTGCGCGACTGCCTGCGCTGCGTCATCTGCCAGCGGCTGGTGCAGAAGCCCGGCGGCGGGCGCATTCCGGCGCTCGAGTTCCTTTTCAACGACATCAAGCCGATAGCCGACGGGATTTTGCGCGGCGACACGGACCAGATTCGCGTCGGCATGCAGCAGACCGTCTCGCATTCCATCCTTTTCGAGCAGTATCTCCACCGTATGTACAAGGAGAACAAGATTGACCTCGAAAGGGGCAAAGAGTTTTCGACCGACCAGAGCGTGTTTGATCAGTTGGTCATGGGCACCTATGCCGTGCCCCGGCTGGACTCGATCAAGGGCGTTTAAGTTCCCGGCGCCGCCGCAAGCGCGGGCGGCCTGACCGAAGAGCCGTATGCGGGCGTGCAGTTGGGGCGTCCCGCGGGAGGCGAGGACAGAGATGCAGTCCGATTGCCTGATAGTGTTGACGGGCCACATGAAGGGGCACGTCATACCGGTCGAGGGTGAAGTCACCATTGGCCGCAACCCGGAGAATGTGCTGCAACTGGACGACATGCAGGTGTCTCGAAGGCACGCAAAGGTGGAGCGCATCCCCGACGGCTGTGTGCTCAAGGACCTCGGCAGCGGCAATGGAACCTTTATCGGGAACAAGCGCGTCCTGGAACACTTTCTCGTCGATGGGGAAGTGATCCGGCTGGGCGGACAGCATGTTCAGTTTCGCGCCGCCCACATGGCCCCGCCCCTGACGGCAAGCGGGCCGAAGCCCCAGGTGTTTCAGTCCGACCTGGGCGGGGCCTACGAAGCGGCCGATGCCAAGAACATTTACCGCACCTTCTTTCAAACGCCGGAAAACACCACGGGCGACGAGCGGCTGCGCGAAATTCAAAAGCGCCTGACCGCCGTCTATGCCGCCAATCAGGCCATTGCAAGCGAGCAGAAACTGTCCGGTGTGTTTGACCGGGTCATGGACCAGGTGTGCTCCCTGCTGTCGGTCGATACCGGCGTGATTTTGCTCAAGACCGACGACGGCGACGATCCCCGGGTGGAATATGTCCGTTCCAAGGGAGATTCGGACGGGGTACATGTCAGCACCACCATCGTCCGGCGCGCCTTCGAAAAGGGCGAGGCCATTATCACCTGCAATGCCCTGGATGATTCCCGTTTCCGCGCCGGCGCCAGCATCATTGCCCAGCATATTTCCTCCGCCATGTGCGCGCCCCTGACCCACCAGGAGGAGAAGCTCGGGGTCATTTATGTGGACAACCACAGCATCACCGACGCCTTCAAGAACAGTGATTTGGAAATGCTCGTGGCGCTTGCCGGACCCGCCGCCACCGCCATCAAGAACGCCCAATATGTGCGCATGGTGGAGCAGTCTTACCAGGACACGCTGCTGGTGCTCGCCAACGCCATCGAACTTCGCGACCATTACACGGTCGGCCACACATGGCGCGTCACCAATTTCGCGGTCGAGATTGCCCGCGAACTGGGTTGGGCGGATGCCAAGCTCCGCGAGGTGCAGATGGGCGGCGTGCTGCATGATGTCGGCAAGATCGCCGTGGACAACGCCATTCTCGGCAAGCCGGAACAGCTTACCGAAGAGGAGTTCGCGCAAATGAAGGTGCATCCCGAACGGGGCGCCGACCTGTTGCGCGACGTGAAGTTCCTCCAGCCCGTAATTCCCTACTGCCTGTACCATCACGAACGGTGGGACGGCGAAGGGTACCCTTTCGGGCTCAAGGGCGCGGAAATCCCCATTGAGGGCAGGCTGGTGGCCGTGGCGGACACTTTTGACGCCATGACCAGCACCCGGCCCTATCGCAAGGGGCTGGCCCCCACGATAGCCATCAAAACGCTCATTGAAGGCAAGGGAACGCAGTTTGACCCGGATATTGTGGATGCGCTTTTGGTTTGCTACAAGAAAGGCAGAATTGAAGAGGTGCTGCAAGACTATTACAGGAGCGAGGCACGCAGTATCGCCTGCCCCTTCTGCAGTACCTTCATCCGGCTTAACCCGGAAGTGCGGGCAGACAGTGAAATCAACTGCCCTGTCTGCCACCGCCGCATCACTATTGTCGAGCATGAGGGTTATTTCTACGGCGAACTGCTTGTACAGGCGCGGACTCCCTCTTCAAAGCCCCCTGTTTTCGATGTCTGATTGCCGTTGACGGTGTTGCAGGCGGCGGAACGGCGGGAAGGGGACCGCAGTGCCGCGGGTGTTTTCCGCGGCCTTTCCGTGAAGCCCCCTGTGCTGTTTTGATACAATCATCTCCGTCAGGAAGGACGGTGTTTCAATGAGACACACAAAGAAGATGGAGATACAAATCCTTGTGGCCTGCGCCGATTTGGCTTATGGGCAGACGCTGGAAGGGTTTCTGAAACGGCCGGACCGTTTCGTCGAGCGCTGTCACGAGGCTCAGGGACTCTTGCGTCTGGCTTCCCGCAGAAGCTACGAGGTCATGGTGCTCGATCTGGCGCTGGACGAGCAAAGTTCCATGGATGTGGTTTCCTTCATCTTGCAGAAGAACCCGGCCACGCGCCTTATCCTTCTGTTTGAACCCGAGAAAATGGAGCGGGCTTTGGAGGGCATCCGGCTGGGGGCCTTTTTCTATCTTCCCCGCAGTTGCAATCCCTCGGATGTGGCGCTTGTGGTGGACAAGGCGGCGCATAACATGTCGGTCCAAACAACGGTGGACGCTTACGAACAAACCGTTTTTGAGGAGTTGGTGGGCCGAACCGAGGCCATGCAGCGCGTGGTGGACTTGATCCGAAAGGTGGCGCCGACCGACAGCACCGTGCTCTTGCTGGGCGAAAGCGGCACTGGCAAGGAGG
>CAZOMH010000491.1:0-4053 GCA_964580415.1 uncultured Nitrospirales bacterium | reverse complement strand
CTTGCGCCACAATTCGCGCGGCGGTGTGCTCCAGTCGGTGGAGAACTTCACCCCCTTCACGCGGCTGTCGCGGTCCGGTCCGCGAAAGGCCGGCCAGTCGCCCGGGCCTGCCTGGGCGGGCAGGACGGCCGTGCCGCCCGCCGCCGCAGCGGGCGCGGCATGGAGCAATTCGGCGGCCGTCGGACTCCAGCGCCAGGCCAGCACCGGCGTCAGGCTGCTGCCCAATCCCTCCGCCCGCAGGGCGTTTACGCCCAGCGTGCATGCCACGAGCCCGCCCGCCAGCACCCACCGCCGCATGCGCCAAGACATCCGGGAGGTCACGGCTATCGCCGCGACCAGACCGGTGGTCATGACCGGCATGGCAAACAGAAGCAGGAACTGGCCGTTGGCCTTTTGTGTGCCCGCGGTGCAGAGCAGCGCGGCGGCAACCAGCAGCAGACCGGCCAGCCGCGAACGCCACGGGGCGCGGCTGGCCGCGAGCCACCAGACGGCCAGCAGCAGGAGCGCCAGAATCGGCGCACCGATGAATCCCACCATGCTCTGCGCGTTTGTGGCGCCCAAATACAGCGTGTGGAGGGATACGGCGAGATGGATGGCCACGATCAGGAGGGCCGGCCACAGGCGCAGGCGGACATCCGGCTTCACGGGGACAACTTCAGGCGTGCTCGTCGGGTCTGTCATGACAACTCCTCAAATACGGCCCGGGCATCATTATGGCCGGACCACGCCGATACGCACAAGCGGAAGCGTCTCATGCAGACCTATTCATGGCCGGCCTTTTTCAAAACAACACGCTCGACACAGATGGCATTTCCCTGATCCGGTTTGGCATGGGGGAATCCTGGTCCCTCGAACTTGATGCTCGCCCAGACTTCGTACTGCTGGTCAGGATGTTCCGGATCAACGGCGCTTTCGAGGTCTACCTGGATGACCCAACTCCAGAAGAAGTAGACGTAATAGGAAGGTCCCATGGGCGAGGTGCCCAGTTTGTACCAATGATAACCGGGGCCGGGAATGTCCTCGGCATGGATGACCGCCGTGGCGGGAACGCGCTTGTTGATGGTGTCATAGAGTCCCCAGGGCATGGGCAGCGCGTAGCGTTTCATGTCCTCGTCGGACAATGCCAGGCGGTTGGTGATGCCCGACTCGGCCTCGGCGTCGGGCACGCGCCGGGCCTCGTCCTGATAATTGCGCGACAGGTCGGCCGTGTAGTCGTAGATGTCCGCGGGTGGCGCCCCGCGAAACTGTGCGGGCAGGGGCACACTGGGCGGATGCGCCATCAGCGGCTTCAACTCGGCCTCCATTTCGGCCAGCGCGGCGGCCTGCGCAGCAGGGGCGATTCGGAATTCGATTTGTGTGCGCCACGTGTCGCGGCACCGCTCCGCCACCGTTTCTAGACCCAACGGGAATGCGGCGGGATCGTTGCCGGCACGGTGCCACTGTGCGTTCAGGTCGCGGTATAGCACCAGTGTGGCGCGGTCCAGCGGAAGCCGTGCGTGACGCACGCGCCGCAGGAGCACCGCGTCGTCTTTCACCAGCGCCTCTGCCTGGTCGAAAAGCGTATGGGCGCCTTGAACGAAGGCGAAGTCCAGGTAACGGTACTGGCGCGGTGAAGCGCCCATGCTCAGATAGCTTGACTTGGCCGCGGCGGCCTTTTCGAGATTGTCCAGATAGGTGCGGATTGTCGCGCCCGCCGGGCCGTAGAACCCGTCCATGAAAATGCGCACCTGTTTTCCGTAGTCCTGGTACGGGTCCTCGAGCATCTTCATCATCATCCAGACCTTAAAGTCGCGCATATCGGCAAGGATGGGATACTCGTGCTCGGTGAACACGCCCTCGACATTGTGCTCCGCATAGAACTGGTAGCTGGCGGGATAGGTGTGCGCCGAAGGCATGGGCAGGCCGTAATAGGGGGCATAGGTGACGGCATAATTCCACAGGCGCAGGTTTTTGGTGATGGCCGCCCAACTCAGCAGGTGCTCGCGGAAAGGGGTGTTCTCCGGATCGGTTACGGGTTTGGTGAAGTTGCTGCCGGTATCGCACAGGCGCAGGATCAGGTTGTCGCGCGGCCGCAGTGTCTTCGGCGGTTTCTGCGTCATCATGTAGGCCAGCGAATCGATGTATACGTCCGGGTATTCATCCCTGACTGCGTCGGCGACGTAATTGAGGAAGTCGAGCAGCGGCCCGGACTCGGAGCCTTCCGCCTTGGTGACGGCCTGGCAGGCACCGCACTGGCACATGCCTTCCCAGTCGTTCTGCGAGATATCAAACACGGTCGGCGCGGGCTGGCCCTTGCCGGCCGCATCATCGCGGGCTGCGGCGATGTAGGCCTTCAATTTCTCCACGAAAAGCGCGCGCAACTCCGTGTTGGTCAGGCATAACTGCGACATGTCTTTCCGGCGCTGTCCGTTGATCAGCGAGTACCACTCGGGGTGCGCGGCGAAATACTTGTCCGGCGGGAAATAGGAATTGAAGGTATGCACATGGTAGGGCGGACCGTAACCCATCTCGCCGCCGTATTCTGCGGCGATGCCGGCATCGCCGTCGCGGTTGAGCCGGTTGCGCGCGGCGAAGCGGCCGTGGTCGCCGCCGTAGAGCATGTAGATGTCACGGTAGCGGAACGCGGGTGTGCCGTGGCGGTCAAGTTCACCGATGGACAAATCGGGCGTCTTTGGCGCCGACTCCTCATAAGGATTCCACCAGTGTACCCCGGCCTCGTCCTCCAGGAAATGGTAAACGGCATACAGCGTGCCGCGCGGCCGCCCGCCGGCCAGTATCACGCTGTTGTCCCGGGTGCGGACCACCCATTCTTCAGGACCGAGACGGACAGGGTCGATTCCGAGTCCCACTGCAAACGCCGTGGCGCCGACATAGATGCGGCTCTTGTCCGAAACGGCCTCTGCCTCGGGTACCACGGGAAAGGCCGTTCCAACGACCTGCTCCAGGGAGGCGGCCAGTTCCTTGGCCGCGGTTTGTTCGGGCAGGGTGGCGTCGGCGCAGAGTACTATCTCCGCGCGCGCCGCGCCCTTTTCCGCCAGCGTGAGCGCCGCCGCAGGCAGCGCGCCCGCGAGAAACACCGCCAAAATGAACAATGCCGCATAACCGCGCATGGCCGATTCCCTTCTGTTTGAAAAGGCTATTATGCGGCACCGGTCACGATGCATTCCAAACGCCGGCTGGTCCCGGCCGTCCGGGATTGACGAACCGGCGGCCGGCTGTTATTCTGGAAGGGAAAACGTTTGAACCGGACAAAGGAGACAGTCGCGTGCGCTGGATAATCGGTCTTTCGGCGGTTACGGTAATGGTTTCAGTGGCGGTCCACGCGGCGGCAGAAACGGATGTCACCGGCAAGTGGACGACCACGGGCGGCCAGTCGCGGGTGGAAATCTGCAAAGCGGCGGACGGCACAGTTGAGGGCAAAATCGCCTGGTTGTCGGAACCGGACTATCCGGCGGGGGATGCCGAGGCGGGCAAGCCCAAGCATGACCGGAAGAATCCCGACGGGTCGCTGCAAAACCAGCCGATCATCGGGCTGGTGTTTTTGAAGGGCTTCAAGTTCGACGGCAAAAAAGAATGGTCCGGCGGCACGGTGTACGACCCCGAATCGGGCAAGACCTACAAGGGCAAACTGTGGCTGGAAAACGAGAACACGCTTGCCATGCGCGGGTTCATCGGCATATCGCTGCTTGGCCGCACGGAGAAGTGGACCCGCTACACGGAGCCGAAGCAGTGACTGGGGGGGGCTTGGGTCTCGGGTCTGACACACATGCCGTCCATTGCACCCATTTCGCCGTGCAGTCCGTGACCGTATTGCCATTATTTCGGACACTTGTTGATTGACCCAACAGGCCGCCTGCCGGTGATAATGATGCAGCAGGGCTGATGCAATGCATACTGTAGTCCCTTCGACAACCGCCGATCTTGATAAAGGCACCCCTTTTGCCCCGTACCGCCAGCGTCCCGCTGGCCTTGTCTTGCCGTACCGCCAGCCCTCTCCGCCTGCCGCATTCTTGCGCAACAGCGCAAGAGTGAGCATTCAGCACCGTCGCCCGC
>CAZOMH010000490.1:0-4056 GCA_964580415.1 uncultured Nitrospirales bacterium | reverse complement strand
CGGTCAACGGCACCGTGACCTGGACGGATCGCTCCACCGGCGGTATCTCCATCGTCACCCGCTACATCCACTCTCCCTCCGAAATTGTGGATATGAACGATGTGGAAAACACGGTCAAACTGGTGAAAGCTTTGGTTGAACCGGAAATTCGTCTGGGTTAATTTTTGATTGGACAAAAACAAACCGGCCGATTAATCGGCCGGTTTGTTTTATTTTTTGGGTGATTTGCGGAATTGAGACCCTTTGCCGGTTACGGCCTCTTTTTGGGTTTCCTTGCCCTTCAGCCCCTTCTCGACCACGGCGGGGTCGGGATCGGAAAACGGGGCGTCCCATCCGCCGTACAAGACCGAATGAATGCGTATGCCGGCCGCGCGGGCGGTCTCTCCGACCTTTTTCGCCGCATCCAAATCCGCCATCGGAGACGCCTCGATTCCCGCGTAGCCGCACTCCTTGGCCAGTTTGAACTTGTCCTCGTCGGACAGTCCTTTCGGCAGCATCCCGAGTTGCAGCGCCTTCTTGAGCACACCGGCCGCCGGTTCCGCCGCGGACACCGTCAACGCGGAACCCGCCGCACCTGCGGCTAGGGTTGCCGCCGCGGTGGTCCTGAGAAACTCCCGCCTTCCCATCGAAGCGTTATTCATGGTTCCGTCCTTCCTGCTTGGTTTGCGAATACAGCCTGTTGTCCCTGGAAATCCATCCGGGCTGACTGGCAGGCATGCCCACAGCATATCCTATTGCGCGAAAAGGCTCAAACACGGAAAAGCCGGCGAAAGCCCCGGAACAGGCGTTTCCCGGCGTAAACTTCGCCGCGCGTTTGCACAATCCCCCCCGCACCCTGTTACAGTCTTCACTTGCCCGCAATCATGACCCAAGGAGTTGTATTTCATGGAATATCCATATCTGCTGCTTGATGCCGGGGGCACGCTGCTCTTCCCCGATCAGGCGCTTATCTCAGCCATTCTGGCCGAACACGGGTGCAAACTGGACCCCGAACGCATCTATGAGGCGCATTTTCAGTTGGTTCACCAGTATGATGTGCATCTCCGCGGAGGGACCGCGCCGTTGTCCGTTTCTATTGAGGCATTCTACCGGGAACTGCTGATGTGCGCGGGGGTGCCCGGCGACGTGGCCGAAGGCGTTGTGGATGCGCTCTCGGCCAGGCACGACGAAATCAGCCTGTGGACATACACGAAACCATGGGTCGCGAAAACGCTGAAATTGCTCCAGCGCCGCGGCATCCGCATGTCGGTCATTTCGAACTCGGACGGCCGCGTCCGGCAGCAGCTTGAGTCCTGCGGAATCACCCCCTATCTCGAGACCGTGTTCGACAGCGCCGTTGTGGGAGTCGAAAAGCCCGATCCCGAGATATTTCTTCATGCGCTCAGGCAGTTGGGGCTTTCTGCGGCGGAATGTCTCTACGTGGGAGACTTCTACAGCGCCGATGTTGTCGGGGCAAACCGCGCGGGTATCGGCTGCGTGCATCTCGACCCGCTGGGGTCCTACGCAAACTGGCCGGGCGTGCATCTCCGCGACATTCGGGCGCTGCCGGACTTCATAACCGAACTCAGAATGAACCCGGAACACTTTGAACTCTTTCCCGCGCAGGGATAACCGGACCGGGCACCGCTGTGTCCGCGCGGCGCGGTGCCGGACAAGGCAACAAAGGTTCTTGCATGCAAATGCATGCGGCCCGTCCCTCCGGTTTGCGGCGTATGGGGAAGTTTGCCCTGAATCCGGGGTTGCCTCACTCAGAACCGGTCGGACAAGCGTCGAATTAAGCCCCGGCGCTCCGGTCCGCCGTACTCCGCCCCGTTAAGCCGGCGTCTTCGCGGGCCGCGCCGCTCTGCTCCGTCCAGGTTGGCGCCGGTCAGGTCGGCCCCCTCCAGGTTGGCCTCGCTCAGATTGGCACTGGTCAGATTGGCGTTGGTCAGATTGGCGCCGCGCAGGTCGGCACCGCCCAATTCCGCATCACTCAGGTCGGCGCCGCTCAGGTCGGCACCGCGCAAATTGGCCTCGACCAGCCTCGCGCCGCTCATTTCCGCGCCGCTCAGGTTGGCGCCCGCCAAGTCGGCGTTGTTCATGCTGGCAAAACTCAGGTCAACACCGCGCAGGTCGGCGTGGCTCAAATTCTGCCCGGCCAACGACGCCTTGGTGAAACGAAGATGTTCCAGCAGTTCGTCGCGGCCCAAGTTCTGGAATTTCACATCCATCTTTGCGCGTCCTTTGATTGTCGCCAACCTGCGGCCGTCCAAAACACGCCCCCCCAATCAGCGGGAGACCGGCTAGACTGTACCAAAGTTGTCTGCTTCGATGCCATCGCGCGCTGCCGGATCGCATGCGGAACAAAGGCGTTGGGGGCCACCACCTCCGAACGCGGGCAGGAAGGGCCGGAACGTTCCAACAGAACCGGGAACCCCGCACAATCCGTTGGCCTGCACCCGTGTTGCATCCGCTTCATCCACGCGCTACCATTCCCCCGGCGCGACCGCGGTCGCGGTCCCTTCGGATTCTGGGATATTCTTGGTTGCCGACGGCCTGGAGGTTTCGCCTCCGCCACAAGGAGAGACGTGTTATGAAAAAGACCCTGTGCATGGCGTTCCTGCTTGCAATCGCATGGCCGCTTGCGGTTTATGCGGAAGATACGGATGCGTCGAAAAACACAACCGTGGCGGACAAGGACCGAATCGAGAACTGGACCGGGAAAACGGTGATGGTGTTTACGCCCCATCCGGACGACGACACGCTCATTTGCGGGGGAACCCTCAAACTGCTGGCCCAAAATGGAAACAAGGTAATCATAGTCATCTACACGAATGACAACAAGGGTTCGCTCGACCTCGAAATGACCCGGGAACGGCTGGCAGTCATCCGGCGCGCCGAGGAAGAGGCGGCGTGCCTGGTGCTTGGCATCCCGAAAGAGAACCTGATATGGCTCGGGTATGAAGACGGCGACCTCGAATACGCCAACCCGCAGCGCCTGCGCGGCGAGGCGTGCCGCCTGATCAAGAAGTACTGCCCCGACGCTGTCTTCACCATCGATCCCGGCGATGATTCCGTCCGCTGGCACAAGACCGACCACCGCATGGCGGCGATGATAACGAAGGATGCGTTCATTGCGTCCGAATGGCACTTGTACTATCCCCAGCACCTCCTCGACGAGGGGCTCAAGCCCCACCCCGTACCGGTGGCCTACTACTATTACACAACCGCCCCGAACTACACCGTCGATATCACCCCGGTGGTGGAAGACAAGGCCAGGGCCATTGCGAAACATGTGAGCCAGTTCTCCCCCTCCCTCGAAAAATATACGCCCGAAATGACCGACGAGACCTACCAGGGGCTTCGCAAGACGACGCTGGACGAGGCAAAGAGCGGGGACAAGTACGTCGAGAAGTTCCGCCGTGAAGTGCTGCCGTGACGGAATGGATTGAACCGCACCCCGGCGGTTCCCCCGCAGATGACCCTGTTGTACGGCCCTGAATTTCGCCGCGGCGGTATTGCCGCCGCGCGCCTCAGAACTTCTCGGGTGTGGTGTGCCTGAATTCGTCGAGAAACTTGCCGCACCCCAGCACCACCGAGGAAAGCGGGTCTTCGGCCACGGTCACGTGAAGGCCGGTTTCCTTGGCAATCAGCTGATCCAGTCCGCGCAGCAATGCGCCGCCGCCCGCCAGCACCACGCCCCGGTCCATGATGTCCGCCGACAGTTCCGGCGGCGTGCGCTCCAGCGTCACGCGCACGGCCTCGACAATCGCGGCCACTGGCTCGCGCAGCGCTTCGCGGATTTCCTCCGAGGTGATGTCGATGGTGCGCGGCAGGCCCTTCACCTGGTCGCGCCCCTTCACCTGCATCTGCATTTCCTCCTTGAGCGCGTACGCGGAACCGACGGCAATCTTGATCCCCTCCGCCGTGCGGTCGCCCACCATCATGTTGTAGGTGCGCTTCAGGTGCTGGATGATGGCCTGATCCATGTCGTCGCCCGCCACGCGGACCGACTTGGCGAACACGATGCCGCCCAGCGAGATCACGGCGACTTCGGTCGTGCCGCCGCCAATATCC
>CAZOMH010000489.1:0-4065 GCA_964580415.1 uncultured Nitrospirales bacterium | reverse complement strand
CCCCGCGGCTGCGAATCTTCAACCGGGGCAATCACGGCAAAACGCGGCGCAACCAGTTTCATGGCCGCGTCGATGTCGCGCTTGTTGTACCCCTGGGTGGCCAGCCACGAGCGCATGTTGCTCTCGGTGCGCAGGACATCCGGGGTTTCCTCCATCTGACGGAGGATGGCGTTTACCGCCTTTACTACCGACTGCTTCATTCAGGTCTCCGGGGAAACGAAAACACCCGTTCCCATGGCGTATTGTAGGCAGGGGGGAAGGAACGTGTCAAAAAGTTCCGGAATAATCGATTCCGCGCCCGGCACTTGAGGCGGGTTTCCGGGCGCGTCGAGGTCTACCGGGCCCCGTGGGGAGGCGTCGCCGCTTTTAGCGCCGCCTTTTCATCGCGCCGCAAAAGCCACCGTTGCATTTCCGCGTTTCGGAGGCGCCAGTATTCCACCTGTTCCTCGCGGGTCTTGCCCCGCAGCGCGTCCACTATTTTCTGCGCGCCCTTGCGCTTCATCTCCACACAATCAAAAGACTTAACGCTCATCTGACACCACCTCCAGGGGCGAGTGAATCGCGATTTCCGGATAGCCGTATACTCTGTTAATTGCATTGTACAATGGAATCTTCTGGAAATGCACGATGTGGCGAAAGTTCCAGCTCACGATCATGCGGCATCCCAAAACCGCAGCCAGGGCCACATGCAGCGCGTCGGTCATGGAGCTTTCACCTACAATGCCGGCTTCCAAATAGGCCTGTTGGAGGATAACCGCGTCATCATGAACTTCACAGAATTCCATGCAGTCGGCCATGTCGCTGAAGAAGTCCTGATCTTCCTTGGCGCGCCGACAAGTTCGTCGCGGACCAGTGTCGAACTCACGAGTTTAAACCGCGCTCCGCGCACTTGGTCGAAGAAAAGGCGACTTGACGGCGCGAACCCCTCGTCGAAAACACCGCCGAACACCGAAGTGTCCGCATAAACGCGGAAAGCATGCACGTTCTTTACTCCCTGGGGCTTCCGGTCTGCCGACCACGGGTGCATTGCCGACTTTCTAAGCGTGAAACACTGAACGCCACCCCATTCGCTCGCCTTCCGGGTCGCCTCCCGGCCGCGACGCCACGGTCGCGGCCGGGAAACCAATGGGGAATGTGCTTTCTTGGGTCAGTGCTTGTCGCGCGTTTGCCGGGCCGGAGGATCCGCGCCCAGGCTGTAGACCTTGACTGGTAACAGTCCTTTGGTAGCGTGCAGTTGGCGGATGGCGGCACGGGAAAGGTCAATAACCCGGCCTTTTACGTAGGGGCCCCGGTCGTTCAGCCGGCAAATCACCGACCGGCCGTTCTCGGCCACGACCAGGAAATAGTCGCCAAAGTTTCCGCCACGCATTGCACAAGAGAAGATTTCGTCCCGCAACGGTTCACCGGATGCGGTCATGGGGAGGCTTTCCCTGCACGAGTAATACGAAGCCATGCCTTCGGCCACAGGCACGAAAGGCTGTTGGGAAAGCAACACCAGCGCCATGATTTCAAACATGCGTTGTGGTTATCCTTGTGTTGCGTCCGGTTGGCTCAGAAAAATGGTTACTGCCCAGCCCTCAATGGGGACGGTCCGTACCCGGTTGGATCGCCGGGCTTGCCCGCGTTCCGTTCCCATCCAATCGCACCTGCTGTCACCCATATGGGCAACTTTCGTAGTTTTATCAAAAAACCGTGCAATTGGAAAGCCAATCCAGACGTTTCGGGTTACCAGTACCCGCAGAGTGTTTCTGGTTCTGTGTGTCTAACTCCTTTCCACCGTCGGAAACGCTCCACGTGTGTCACTTCAGACCTCGTCCGGCAGTCCCACAAGGAACCGCCGAACCTGCTCCAGCGCGGCCACGCTTAGCCGCAACTGGCTCAGGGCGCCCTCCCCGTAATGGCCCAGAACAAATTGCCGCATGCCGGACGGACACAAAAAAGTGCCGACCGTACGGCTTGCTCCGGGCTCAAAAACCAGGGCGAGCGCACAGGTAACTGAAAAGTCTAGCAACAGACGGCGTCCCATGTCAACCCCGCTCCGGTCAACAGGGACCCCTCCGGGGGCATCTTCCCCGCCCCCTGCGGGAGGAACCCAGCGGGGGAACTCTTCGGGAGAGAAGACGTATCCGCCCACGAAAGAGGACGCCGGAAGACACAGAAGGCGCTGTGCGATGGTGCCGCCGGTGGACGTCTCGGCAACGGCCATGCGCCAGCCGCGCGCGCAAAGCAGGCCGTCCACCACGGACTCGATGGTGTCGTTGTCGCGGCCAAAGGCGATGCCGCCCAGCCGTTTTTGCACTTCCGCCTCGACCGGGTCCATCAGCGCCTCGGCCACTTCGGCCGTCTCGGCGCGGGCGGCAATGCGCACCACCACCCCGTCCGGCCCGGCCAGCAGGCCTATCGTCGGGTTCGCGCCCGAAAGGATGAGATCGCCCATCAGCGCGTCCACCCGCGATTCCCCGATGCCGCACACCTTGAGCGAACGGTACCGGAGGACACCCGCAATCCCAAACCGCTCTTTCAGCCAGGGGATAACCTGCTCGTCCAGCATGGGCTTCAGCTCGTGGGGCACGCCGGGCATGCAGATGATGACACCCCGGTCACTGGCCGCGATGAGACCCGGCGCCGTGCCGTGGGGGTTCTTGACGGCCTCGGCCCCGCGGGGCAGCATGGCCTGGCGCTTGTTGTTTGCCGTCACTTCCCGGCCCAGACGGCTGAAGCGCGCCAGAATCGCGTCGTACAGTTCTGGATGGTACTCCAGCGGCCAGCCCAGCGCTTCGGCCACGCATTCGCGGGTAATGTCGTCCTCCGTCGGCCCCAGACCGCCGCTGCACAGCACCACGTCCGCCCGGGCCAGCGCATCGTTCAGCGCCCCCACAATCCGTGCCGGATTGTCGCCCACGGTCGCCTTTTGGTACAGGTTGATGCCGTTTTCCGCCAGTTGCCGTCCCATGTATGCGGCGTTCGTGTCCGCCACCTGGCCCAGCAACAGCTCCGTGCCTATCATGAGCAGTTCACACTGCATGGGGATACTCCTTTTCGTTTGGGTACCCATAAATATAGCAGAACCCGGCAGGTCGGGTGACGTCCGGCGGCAAAGCAGGCGGGACGCCTGCGGTAAGGAACGGGGCCAGCGGGACGCTGGCGGCCCCCGGAAAGCACCATGGGTGACCGTGGTTTGACCCCGATGGGGCGGGTGGCCTATCTTGGCATGGTTACGGGAATCTTGTGCGAATGGTTGCGTGTAATCGAAAGAGGGCAGCCGTGCTTTGCTCGGCGGTGCTGTTGACGATGCTGGCCGGATGCGCGACGCTGCGGGGAACGGACCCTGCCGATGCGGCGGCGGAACGGGTGCTCGGACCGCACACGGGCGGGCTGGTGGTGTCGGTGATTGTGCCGTCGGTGGACCGTGAAGGCGCGGCTGTCGCGCCGGAACTGTTGCGGGCCGCAGTGCAACGGACGGAGGCGGAGATGGCGCGGGTCTTTGGCGGGTACACAACGCACACGGGCACGCACGGCGGCTGGCTGGATGAACAGGGCAGGGTGCAGGCCGAGGAACATGCGGCCATCGTGACGACCTATGGCGGTACCCAGGACGCGGACCAGACCCTGGCCGCCGTGAAGGAATTGGCTGCGGGGCTGGCGCGCGACCTGCGCCAGCAGTGTGTCACGGTAATCGTGAATGACCGGATGTATCTGATTTCCCCGGCGGGATGAGGACCAGAAGGCTGTTTACGGCGGAGATAATGCCAAATGGGAGACGGACGCTCTTGGGTCCCCCTATTGAATATGGCAGGGCCAAAAGTCGCCTCGGAGATGCATCCTGCCGCGACCCAGCCGCGCGCCCGCTCCAAGTCCCCCGTCGACGGGGGGCGAAGACATGCGCCAAGTTCGTGGTGTTCGGCCCCAAGTCCCCCATCGAGGGGGGCTTGTCCCGCCGAAGCTTCGTGGCGAAGGCGGATGGCCCGAAGGGCCGGGGGGTGTTGTCCGGGCGCATGCGGAAGTATACACCCCCGCTGCTTCGCAGCATCCGCCTTCGCCTTATGGCTTCGGCGGGACAAGCCC
>CAZOMH010000488.1:0-4082 GCA_964580415.1 uncultured Nitrospirales bacterium | reverse complement strand
TGAGGCCCGTGGAGCCCTCCAGGTCCGAGTCCACCACGAGCAGCGTGGCGACGCGGGCGGCCTCGTCCATACCGTCGAGGATGCCGTTGACGATGTTGCCAAACTCGGTGCGGTTGCTGGCGGTTTCGGTGGTGCAGCCGCGGTAGGTGCCGCCGCTGGAGACCTTCTTCACGCCCTCAAGATAGGCCACCGCCTCGGTGTAGCCCTTTTCCTGGAGGTACGCAATGGCCAGTTCCTTCTTGATAACGTCGTGGCCGGCATGGTTGCCTTCGAGGCCCGCCACGCCGGGGGCCATCCTGCGCTTGTTAATCAGCGCCACCGGACCCTGCGCGCGCACGGCCTCCAGCATGCGCCCGTAGAGCGCCTCAAAGTTCTCGCCGTTGCCCGAATCCACATGCAGGCCGTGGCCCGCCAGCGTCTTGCCGATGTCGTAGCCCGGCAGGTAATTCGACGGATGGCCGGAGATGGTCACGTCGTTGTCGTCGACGACGATTTTCACGTTGACCTGCTGCGCGACGGCAAAGCGCGCCGCCTCGGCGTCGTCGCCTTCCATCTGCGAACCGTCGGAACCGAACATGAACACGACCTTGTCCGGGTTGGCCTTCGCCACGCCGTTCACAAAGGGCCACATGTGGCCGAGACGGCCCGAGGCGAACTTGACACCCAGCGCGGCATCCGGTTCGGGATGGCCGTAGAGGCCCTCGTTCGCCACGCGGTACTGCAGCAGCTTTTCAAAGGGCATCTCGCCGTTGAACGCCGACATCGCGTACTGGATGGCCACGCGGTGGCCGCCCTCGTCGAAATACACCGGGTAAATCTTCCCGCTGCCCTTCATGAACGCATCGGCGATTAGCACTTCGGGAACAATGCTGTACGCGCCGCCCGTATGGCCGCCCAACCCCTTCGCGCCGCCCACTGCGGTGAAGAAGATGATCGTGTCGCGCACCACCTGGATATTGGTGAGCAACTGCGCCCACTGCTCCGGCGTGACTTCGCCGCCGGCAAACGGATCAATGGCCACAGGCTTGTACTTGCTAACGTCGAGCGGAAAACTCATGGAAGGCTCCCTTTCGATTGAACGGACAGGTATTTTGTTCAGCGCCCCGCGCGACCGGCGGGAACGCGGCTGGACGGCAGAAAGGCACGCCACAACACTGCGAAGCGCGCCCCCCGCAACCGGGCCAAGTATAGCACGGCCTGTTTGGATATTGCCATTGCCGCGCCCGCCCGGCGAAGTTTCGCTTGTCTGTTTTTGTTGATTTGTGTACAATACGAAAAACGGCCCGATGCCGGGTTCGGAGGATGCCGCTTGGATACAATGCTTACGGTGGAAGAGGTTGCCGCGATTCTCAAGGTGCAGCCATTGACCGTCCGCCAGATGTTTCGCGAGGGCCGCATTCGCGGGTTTAAGATTGGCAAGGCATGGCGAACGACCATGCCGGTCCTGGAAGAGGACATCACCTGCATGAGCCGCGGCGTTACGCCGCCACGGCTGGAACAGACCGCGCCGGAAACCGCCGCGGATACCGGGGTTAACGAGGCGGTTCCGGCCCGCAAACCCCGTGTCAGGAAGAGGCCGGTGATGGTTGAAGCCGTCGCGCCTGAATCCGTGCAGGAGCCGCCGCGCAGTGTTGCGGAGGGTGAACCGGTCGCCGCTGTGCCGGATGTGCCGGAACCTGTTCAAGAGTCACCGGCTGTCGCGCCTGCGGAGGAGAACACGTCCGTCACGGTCGATACGCCGGAACCCGCGCCGGAACCGTTGGCCGCTGCCGGTCTTGCGGATGAGAACGTGTCCGCTGCGGCGGATGCGCCGGAACCGCCGACCGTTGCCGATCCATTGGAGGAAAAGACATCCGCCGCGGCGGATGCCCCCGCCCCGGAGGAACCGGAAGTCGGCAGCAAGCGCAGGCGGAAATCCGCCCCGGAAGAGTATACGGAACAACAGTTGCTTTTCTAGATTCACTCATTTTGCGGCGGCCCTGACGATCACGGTTCAATCCGGGGGACGGTCCGCTGATGCTGTTTCACAGGGGATTATCGATTGACGCGCGTCCCCGCCAACATGTTAAAATGCTGTCCTGCCCCGCATATCCCGATAACCGGGATGTTCACGAATAAACCGCAAACGAAGGATTCATGATGAAAACGCGCGTGTTCACCACAGGCGAAGTGGCCGCCATCTGCGGCGTGTCGGCGGACACCGTCTCCCGGTGGTTTGACCTGGGCCAGATCGACGGCTACCGGCTGGGTCCCGGCGGTGACCGGCGCATTCCCTACCAGAGCCTGCGAAAGTTCATGCTCAGCCACGGTATTCCTCTGGAGCGCCTGGAGGAGGGTGAACGCCGGGTAATGGTGATTGACGACGACCCGTATTATCTGGACCTGATCCCCTCGCTGCTGTCGCAGGAGGAGGCCTATGTGGTCTTAACCGCATCGACCGGGTTTGATGCGGGCATCATGGTGGTGGAGCACAATCCGCAGGTCATCATTCTGGACGTGAATCTGGCCGACATGGACGGGCGCATGGTGTGCGAGCGCATCAAGACCCGCGCCGAGACGCACAACACCCGCATTCTGGCCATATCCGGCCTCATCAGCGACGACGAAATCAAGGAACTGACCGACTACGGGTTTGACGATTATCTGCGCAAACCCTTTTCGCTCGCGGAACTGGGCAAACGGGTTGCCGCGCTCTTCGATCTGCCCACTACCCGCGTGAACCATCCCCGCCACACGCATCTGTGAGGATGCGAGAGCCGGGGCTCGGAGAGCCGCCCCAAACGGCGACGCTTCCCGCAGGAATGAACCGGGGCGGCCGCCAAGGCCGCCCCGGTTGTGTTTCTGCCTGGACTAATTCTTTCCGATTACTTCGGCAGCGCCGTCTTAATCTGCTCCAGTGATGCGCCGAGCACGGCTTTGGCGGCCGCATCCAGTGCGGCTTCGGAACCGCTCAGGTGCATGGTGGTATGCACGTGGCCCAGGCTCGCGCCGGGGGCCAGGGCCGCGGCGGGGGAAGAAGACTCGATCTCGTAGAAGGGGCCGAGCGGCTTGGCGCCGGGCGCGGGCGCGCCGTCGTTGTACGAGTTGGCCGCATCGCCGCCGAACGGATTGTCCTGAATCTTCCAAAGCGAGTTCACATAGTCGGTGACGCCTTCGGGCTGGTTGAACTTCACGATGGTGAGCACCCTGCTGTCCGCGTCATAGCTGCCGAGCACGGCCTTGCTGCGCCTGGGATTGATGCCGACTTTGCTGCGGAACTTGCCGTCGGCGCTCAAGAACAGGACGTCGTCCTTCACCACCAGCCGCTCCGGCGGAATGGCGCCGAAATAATCCGAGGTAACCTTCACGCCCAGTTCCGCCTCAGGGCCCTTCTTGAACGGCACGACGATGGTCGTGTTCGGCGCCGGGTTGAACATGCCGAGAATCCAGATCGACAGCAGCCCCGTCTCCTTGGTCCATGCGTTCTTGCCGCCGTTGGTGATTTTGTTGTCCGACTCATAGGCGACCATCCTGACGCCGTCGGCAGCCTTGAGGCCCAGTTTTCCCCATGCCGCCGCGGGGGTGAGCATGCGCACGGTGCGGTCCACCTTTACGTCGAAGGTGTTGCCCGAGTAGTTCACCAGCGAGAACTCGGCGCCGAAGCGGACGCTGCTGTCCGACTTGTCGAGCACCTTGTAGGCCATCGTGTCGATGGGGGCCGGGGTCTGCCAGTCGTCGAACACGAACTTCGCGCCCTTGGCAAAATAGATGGAGAACTGGCCGCCCTCGGGGCCGAGCCAGAACCGGTCTTCGCCGCCGAAGGGGTTGATGTGTTTCTGCAGTTTGCCCGAATCGATTAGTTCGCGGTTGATCCAGCCAAAGCTGAGGCCTTTGTCGCCCTCGGCCGTGCTGGTCATCACGCGGCCCTGCCACGCGGGCACGACGGCCACCTTGGCCTGGCCGTCCTTGTCCGTGAGCAGGATGGTCTCCGTGTGCTTGGCGAGGAATGCTGCGTCATCGCCAAACGTGGCGGCGTTTGCGGAGGGCAGGAATGTGGTGGATGCAATCATGAGCGTTAGTACCGTGTAGAGTGTTGTGGTTTT